>DASZFO010000089.1 GCA_035939775.1 Pirellulales bacterium
GTTGACCCACCACGGAAGTGACGGACTCGTCAGGTGGGCATGGCGGCCGCGCGGGTGCTCGTGGCGATTGGATCCGACCGCCGCATGGTTTCGATCTGGAATGCGAACCAGCCAAACGAGACGACTGCGGCCACCAGCGCAAGTGCGTCCATGTCTTTCTTCAAGAGCGTGTCGTAAAGGCCGTGCAATGTCATTGCAATCGAGATCGTCAAGACAAGCTCGAAGAGCATACTATACCACTTGTCTGCTGCATCAATGCTCTGCTGCCGGTTGAACATCGTTATGCCGACGGAACCGGCCCAGATCGAGTGCAATGCCACGCACGACAGAAATCGGACAGCGTAAATCGACGCGGGAGAAACGCCGTTGTACGTGTTGCCGGAATACATGATCCCTTCGGCAATTCCGAAGCCCATTCCCGATGCCATCCCCCATAGACAAATGCTCCGCCAGTTGTTGGCTGGAGCGCGTCTTTCAGTCGCGAAGTGCTTGATGCGAAAGAATAACGGCAAGCACTTGCAAAGCTCCTCGCAAAGACCGACTCCCATCGTATAGCCGAAGAACGACAACAAAAAACCGTTGCGGGGATCGTCGGCGCACTGATACGAGAAGCCGATGAACTTGATAATGTAGAAGATGACCGCGCGAAGGCCGAAACCAATGTAGATTTGTCCGGCCGTTGACTTTGCCGCGAGCTGCACGCCCAGTAGCAGCAAGACTCCGACGGTCGCCGTCAGCAATCCGATTCCAAGGAGCGGCAGGCGCTGGACCATGGCCGTGGGAAATGCCGTTGCGACGATCGCGAAAAAAATGCCAGCAGCGAGAATTCCGAAAAGCCAATGGAGCTTGCTATCGCGCGGAAGAAACGCGTCGCGAAGTCGGTGCTCCGGTAGAACGTCAAATATGTCTGCTTTCTCCGGAAGCGACTTGAGTTGCGGAATGATCTCGGGATGCTCTTTGACGGTTGCAATTAACTCCTCCTCGACCGAAACCCGCGATTGAAACGTCGAAATCGCCAGCGGAACGAGGGCCAGGAGGAGGACGATGTAGAGATAGTCGCGAACGCCACGAGACTGCCCTCCCGACTTGAGCGAAGGTGCCAGCTTGCCGGTTCCCCCATGAGGCCGCGAGCTACCGGGGAACGCCGCGCGAGCTGCCGGGGCAGACGGACTCGGCGGCGCAAGCGAGGGTTTGCTTCGAGTCTCCGTGCCGCTCGGCTTCACCGGGCTTGACACCACCGGAACGTCGCCGGCTCCTGGAGCGCCAGATCGATTTGACGGTGCCGTCGAGACGCTGGCTAGGGCCGACGGGGTTGAAGATGGCGGTAGCCTCGTGACCAAAGGAATTGCAAGGATCCCACCGCATCCCGGGCAACGCCCCTTTTTCCCCGCCGCCGAGTCAGGTGCCTTAAGCGACTTGCCGCAGGTGCAAACTACCTCAATGCTCATGGGTCGGTTATAGCTTGCGAATGAGGGTTTCGCAATTTATTTCGTCGCGGAGGAAGAAATATGGTCGAGAAAGAAAACGGTTTGGGAGTCATAGGATTGACGCGCGGAGTGACGAGCACACTTGCTGGCACGCGACCCCCGCGCCACCCGGCCTCTCGCCTCTAGCCTTTTGCTTCCGGCCCCTGAATCCCATACAGCGGACCGAACTTGCCGTACAGATGCTCCATCAAAGGCTCGTGTGAGAGGGGGCGGCCGGTGACGCGCTCGATTAGTTCCGGGGCGGTGTAGCGGGAGCCGTGTTCGTGGATTTGCCGCTGCAGCCATTCGCGGAGCGGCGCGAATTCGCCGCGGGCAAACTGCTTGTGCAGGCCGCCGAGGTCTCGATCGGCTTTGGCGAAGAACTGCGCGGCGTAGAGATTGCCGAGCGAGTACGTCGGGAAGTAGCCGACCAGGCCGGCGCTCCAGTGGATGTCTTGCAGAACGCCTTCCGAATCGGTCGGCGGCGTGATCCCAAGATAATGCCGGTATTTCTCGTTCCACGCCACGGGCAATTCGGCCACTCGCAATTGATCGTCCAACAGCGCTTGCTCCAGCTCGAAGCGGATCAGGATGTGCAAGTTGTAAGTGGCCTCGTCCGCTTCGACGCGGATCAGCGACGGCCGCACGTCGTTAATCGCGAAGTAGAATTCGTCGAGCGAAACTTTGCCGAGCGCCGCGGGAAAAGCGCCTTGCGCTTGCGGATAGAAATAATCCCAGAATGCCCGGCTGCGGCCGACGAGGTTCTCCCACATCCGCGATTGCGATTCGTGAATCCCCAGCGAAACGGCGTCTCCCGGCGGCAGCCCGAAATGTTCCGCGGGCAGGCCTTGATCGTAGATGCCGTGCCCCGCTTCGTGCAGGATTCCAAAAAACGCGCCGGGGAAATGATGCTCGTCGTAGCGCGTCGTGATCCGGCAATCATGAGGGCCCAGCCCGGTGCAGAACGGATGGGCCGTCACGTCGAGCCGCCCGCGATTGAATTCGAAGCCGACTCGCGCCGCCGCTTCCGATCCGAATCGCTCTTGGGCGTCGCGCGGATAATGCCGGGTGAGAATGTCGACATCCGGCCGATGGCTGCTCGCGGCAATCGCCGCCACCAATGGTACCAGCCGCTCGCGGAGCGCCGCCAAGACCTTCGCGACTTGCGAGGTCAACGCCCCCGGCTCGAAGTCGTCCAGCAGAGCGTCGTACGGTCGCTCGGGATAACCGAGCGCCGCGGCCTGCTCGCGCTTGAGCCGAAAGGTCTTTTCCAAGAGGGGCTGAAACGATTTGAAATCGTTATTGGCCCGGGCCGGCACCCAAGCCTGCTGCCCGAGCACGGAGGTCCGGGTCAGCTCTTCGACGAGCGCCTGCGGCAACTTGACGCGCTTATCGTATTGCCGCTTCAACTCGCGGATCGTCGCTCCTGAGACGCTATGTTTGTCGGCGGCCAAAGGACTGTCGAGCAATTGAGCCAGCCAATCGCCGACGCGCGGATCGGTCCGCCGCTCGTGAATCATTCCGGCGAGGAGCGTCATTTGCTCGGCCCGATAGGGACCGGCTGCGTCCGGCATCATCGTCCGCTCGTCCCAACTGAGCAGCGATTCCACCGCGGTCAAGATGGCGGCTTCGCGCGAGTGCCGCACGAGTTGATCGTAGATTGCGTCGTTCGAGTTCACCATATCGCGAGCGTAATCGCGATGCGGCAAAACCGCAAGCGGGCAGCGCTAGTGCACGCCGAGATCGTGCTCGATCTCCTGCGACTTGGTGCTCACACCGTCGTAGTTTCCGTCGCCATGGCTGGGCCGGAGATTCTGATTGTTCTTGGCGAATTCGTCGTTGAAACCCTCTCCCATGATCGTGGCCCGCTGCGACTCGGTGCAACCGCCGATGAGCAACCCCACGGCACAAACCAAAATCGAGAGCCAGCCGGGCTTTGGGCGCGCGTTAGAGCCAATCCGAGAACCGCCTGCGGAGAGGGGGACAGTCCCCTTTTGTTCCGACGACCATCGAAGCGATGGTGCCCGCACAAAAGGGGACAGTCCCCGGCGGTTCTCGGATAGGCTCTTAAACATCGGAAATGGCAACGAGAGATGGTCGGGAATGAAGATTCGAGAATTGGGCCAAGACTGTCGCAAATCGTTCGTTCTGTGTCCAGGCCAGTTGCCGAAAATGATCGCTTCGACCAGGATGGATGAATAATCTGGCTCATCCGGGGGCTAACGCCGCCCGGCTCATCATGTGGCTAATGCCGCTCTGGTCATGCGAGTAATCCCATGCTTGACGTGCTGGTTGTCGCCCCGCATCCGGACGACGCGGAGCTTGGCGCCGCGGGGGCGATTCTGCGGTTGAAAGCTCACGGCCGCCGGGTCGGCGTCCTCGATCTCACCAACGGCGAGCCGACGCCGTTCGGCACGCCCGAAATCCGGGCCCGCGAGACGGCCGCCGCGAGCGCCGTGCTGGGGCTCGATTGGCGCGAAAATCTGGGGCTGCCCAACCGCAGCCTCGAGCACACGCTCGCGGCCCGGCATCGTTTGGCAGCCGTGTTTCGCCGCGAGAAGCCACGGTGGATCTTCGCACCGTATTGGGTCGATTCCCATCCCGATCACGTCGCGGCAACGGAACTCATCGAGGCGGCCCGCTTTTGGTCGAAGCTCACGAAGACCGATATTCCGGGCGAGCCGCATTTTCCCGAACGCATCTTCTACTATTTCTGCGTTCATCTGCGGCTGGCAGTTCCGCCCGCGTTCGTGCTCGACATCAGCCCCTTTTGGGAGCAAAAGCGGCGGGCGATCGAATGCTATGAAAGCCAGTTCATTGAGGGCCGTCCGCAAACACCGCCGACCTTCATCGATCGGCAACGCGATCAGGCGGCCTATTGGGGTTGGTCGATCGGCGCCAGCTACGGCGAGCCATTCGCCAGCCGCGAGCCGCTCGGCGTGAGCGGGATGGCGGAGTTCGTGTAGAGGCAACTCAATCAGCGAATCATCGCCCCGGCGGGCCCGGCATCGTGATCCCGCGCTGGGCGGCACGGGACTGCATCAGTTCCCGGTAGATAGTCATTTGGGCTCGTGAATCTGCCGGGATGGAAGACAACATCTGATTGTGGAAATTCTTCCACTGGTTCGGCCCGCCCTGCGGCCCGGGAAATCCGCGCGGCGGACCGCCATTACCGGGACCGCCAGCCTTGCTCATCTGCTCGAACTGCTTTCTCATCTCCTGCATGCGATCGATGTCTTTGTCGATTTCGGCCATCAGCTTATCGGGCGGCAAGGCGAGAGTATCCTTAATATGTTGGTTTTGCATTCCTCCCATTCGAGGGCGACGTTCTTCCCACAACTTCTTTTGCATCTCAGGGGGCAACTCCTGCATCTTTTTCATCGCCTCGCCCATGAGCGCGAATCGGTCCTTATCGGCGAGCTTGGGATCGCTCATCTTCTCGCCGAGCGCCCGCAGTTCCGCCAGCCGAGGATCGGAATCGAAAACACCGAAGGCCCAGGCCATGCCGACTCCGATGAGCAGCACGAGCGTGACCAACAAAGCCCAACGCCCTTTGGTCATCCGTTTCTTCTTCGGCAGATCGTATTTTGCGACGGTCGCGACGCGTCGGTTTGGCAACGTTCGGCTAGGAGAAATCATGGCTCGTCAGCGCCTCCATTGAAATAAACGGGATCGGTCAACGCGTCGAGGTACATGCTATCCGCCACAAAACGCACCAACATCTTATCGCATCCGTCCGTCGAATTGTAGTCCAGGCCCAACAATAGTTTAGCGCGGAGCCTTCGGCGACGGAAACTGAGCGATCTGCCGTCGCCGTTGGCTCCGGGTTAAACGAGGCAATTGGCCGACGATCAGCCGCGATCCCAAGCCGCGTCCGGAGCGCGAGCGAACTCGGGGCCACGGTCGAAACCTCTACCACCGCGAGGCCCGTCCCGTTCGTCATCGTCGCCGAAGTCTCTTGGACCGGGGAAGCCGCGGAAGCCATCGGGACCTGGACCGCGGAAGCCGCCCCCCTCCGGGCCGAAGCCGCGCCGTTGCGGGCCGTCGGGGCCGCGCCCGCCGCCGGGTCCCCTCGGGCCGCCGAAGTCGGGTCGGCGACCGAGTCCAAAGCCGTGCGGCGGGCCAGGAGGACCATCATGTCGCGGCCCGTCATCGAAACCGCGCGGACCTTGAAAACCGGCAAAACGAAAGCCGGGACCGAAGCTGCGCGGTTCATACGGTGGGCCATCTCGACCCGGGCCGCCAAAGCCGCCCCGCGCCCACTCGGGACCGCCAGAGCCAGGTCCGCGACCGTCAGGAGGGCCGAATTCGTGTCGACCTCGGCCGCCAGGACCGCGCGGGCCGGAAAAGCCCTCGGGACCAAAGCCGCCGGGAATGCCCGCGAAATGTCCGACCTCGGGTCCCCCGCCAAACCCACTCCCGCCGGCGAAACCAGCGGGGCCGCCGAAGCCGCGATCCAGATCGCGACGACCTCCACGACGCGGCCCGCGGGCAAAGTGCATCAGACCATCAGGGCCGCGGGGACCAAAGCCGCCGGGACCGAATCCACGTTGCGGACCGCGACGACCAACCGGACCGTCCCAACGCATATCGGGAGGGCCTTGCCAACTTCCCATTGCGTTCGGCCCAGGAACATCGGCCGGACCGACTCCTCGGCGCGGCGCGCGGTCGCGCCCTCCCGGCCAATCGGCACCGTCTCGCGGAGGACGACCAATCGGTCCGCGCTCGCGACCATCGTCGCGCATCCGCGCAGGTGCGCCGCTGCGGGCGCCGGCTCGATCCCGTGGCCCGTTCAAGCGACCGTCTGGATCATCCCAATCGGCTGCGGGACGAACGCGACTGTGGCTTGCATCTGGGCTATCCCAATCGGCAAAGCTGTAGGCACCGTCGGCGAATCCGTTGGAACTTCTTGCCGCCTCGCGTCCGCCCGGCGGCGCGTTGTCACCAGGACCGGCCGGTTCATCAGCCCGGAGCGCGGTCGACGTCAACATTGGCGCCGTCAGGATCACCGCGGTCCCCAGAA
The DNA here is from genome assembly GCA_035939775.1 of Pirellulales bacterium. Lineage (NCBI taxonomy): Bacteria > Pseudomonadati > Planctomycetota > Planctomycetia > Pirellulales > Pirellulales bacterium. The sequence goes on from DASZFO010000089.1 coordinate 6,490, forward strand.
GCACGCTCGTCAGTTTGGTCATGGCATCCTCTTAGGTTTGAAGGCCGGTGAAACAACTGGTCCTAGTTGTTTCCGAAAACGCAGGAGTGCCCCGCCTCGTTCGCTCGACTCTACCGAACTAAACTCCCGACCGTCCGAGTTTATTGCAGCCATTCGCGTCAAAACGAGGTGTCGTCTTGACCGAGCAGCTCGGAGACACGCCGATCTACGATCTGCTGCTTGCCCTGATTGCGCTTGTCGATCGAGTCGCGGATGCGCTTGATCTCGTCCTCGAGCCGTTTTAGTTCGAGCGTCCGGCGCTCCTGGCGGGCTTCGAACTGTTTGGTCACCACCTCATCGAGTTTTTTCTTGATCTCGTCGCGTTGGTCCTTGGATGCCTGGCTAAATTGCTCCGCCAGTTCGTGGCTCTGCCCGTCGAGGCTGAAATCGAGTTGCATCAGCTTTTCCATTTCAGGATCGCTGGGGCCCATGGGACCCATTCCGCCCATCATGCCTCTCATTCCCGGCGCACCTGGCATTCCTTGCGGCCCATATCGGCCGGATCGAGGAGAGACCGGCGGCGAAGCCGGACCTCGGCCTTGTGCGTACGGATTATTTTCCGCGCGCGGGGACGCGGACGGATCGGCCGGCACGAAAGGCCCGCGATCACCGCCGCGCGGCGGCTGGAATTGCGGCGCAGGCTGATCCTCCGCGACAAAGTTCTTCTCCGGATTCGCTGGTGGCGGGTCTGCCGCGCAAACCAAATTCAGGGCATAAATACTTGACGCTGCCCCGAGCAGTCCAATCAACATCCAATTGCGAATTTTCATATCGTTTGCTCCCGAAGAAAGGATTCTTGACTACTTGCTCTGCGCACGAGGCCGACGGGCCAAGGCGCGCTCAAAGACGCCCTTGCTGAACTTCGTTCTCCAGTTTATCGAGTCCGCTACGAATCACGCTCACGCTGTTCGACTGACCATACCAATCGTGCTGCGCCAGAGTCGTGGCTTGGCCGACTGCCGTGATCTCGTCGTCCACCGTGTCTCCCCACGCCAATCGATCGACCGTCGAGTTCGTTTGTCGATCGGCTTGATTCGACGTGGCCGTCTCTCGGTTCGCCGACAAACCACGATCGGCGGGCGACTTCGAGCTTATCCGAGAACCGCCAGCGGAGAGGGGGACAGTCCCCTTTTGTTCCCGACCATCTGGCGATGGTGCCCGCTCCACAAAAGGGGACTGTCCCCGGCGGTTATCGGATAGGCTCTTCGATAGACCATTGTCGCGAGCCATCTGCAGTGAGTTTGGCTGAACGGCGCCCGAACCGTCGAGTGAGCGCACTACAACGGTTGCTCCGGCGGCAACCAGGATTGCCATCGCGACCGAAACAGCAATCCAACGGGACCATGTGGCCCGATTCCGCTGCGGCGCCGCGCCGCAAATCTCGAGACGCTTCTCGGCTCGCGCCGCCGCTACTTGTGCCACCCTCACTCTGTTAACGAACCCATCGCCGGAAGCCTGTTCCTCTTCAATCAGTTTGCAAAGCCCCAGCCAGCCGTGGCGGAGCGACGCCGTCTCGGCATCCAAGTCGGCCGGCGCTTCATCCGGCGGCGCGGTCGCTCGCTCGAGCATCGTGTGCAGTTTTGTTGGTTCGAGCTTCACGGTTCTTCCCCCTCGAATTGTTTTCGCAACGATTGCAGCCCGCGGTGACAATGGCTGAGCGCCGTGTTCAATGGACAACCGAGCGTTTCGGCGATTTCATTGAAAGTGAGCTGTCCGAAGTAGCGCAGCAGCAAGGCCCGGCGCTGGATCGGCGTCAGTTGATCGAGTGCTGCATCAAGTCGCCGCGTGGCTTCTAAACTGGCTGCCTTGGCGCTCGGGTCGCTGGCCGCGGTCGCCGGCTCGCCGATCTCCCAGATTTCATCCCCCAGTTGAAATTCCGGTCGAGTGCGGCGAAAGCGATCGCAGGCCACTCGGTCGGCAATCTGAAGCAGATAGGCGCGGGCCGATCCGCGCTCCTCGTACCGCTCGTGCCCCTGCCAAGCCCGACAAAAAACTTCTTGCACCAAATCATCGATCCCCTCGAGCCGCCCGACAATCCCGCGCAAATACCCGCGCACGGCCCCGCCATGCTCGTGGACCCACGCGGCGACGCGGTCGGACTCGACTGATTCTTGCACCATCGTTTCCATCGTTATAGGGTAAACGCCGGAACCGCGGCGTTTATTGCGGGTTTGATCCGTTACGCCGGGATTCCGGCTTGCTGCATCGTCGGACTTTGCAATAATTGGCGTCCTTCAGCGATAACTATCTTGTGAGAACGATGCACTGCAAGAATCCGGGTCGAACCGACCGTCGCCTGCTAGCCGCGGCTGCCTTGGCAGCGCTGGCCGGCCCGCTCATGCTGGCGCCGCTGGCAGCGTTCGCTCAAGCAGCGTTCGCTCAAGCAGCGGTCGCTCAAGCAGTGATCGCTCAAGCAGCGATCGCTCGGAATGGTCAGCGATTTGAGATTGGAACCGGTCAACCGCCGGCACCTTTGGCGTTGAACGGAGATTCGGCCGGCACGGCGCTCGGCGGCTTGACCCCGGGTTATTATCGGCGGCATTTTCAGCGCGGCGCGGACTCGTTGGACTACTCGCTGGACCATTCGCTGGACTACCGTATCCGGCGCATTTCGCGCGATTTGGACCGGCTCGATCGTGATCCTGACTTCCCGACGTTGGCGCGTCCGCTCGTTCCTCCCAGCGGCGAGGCCCACTCCATGGCGAGTGATCTCGTGCCGCTGCCGTTCCGAGTCATGAGCCTTCTGAGCATCGCGTTGGCCGCGGGAGGGTTGGCCATTGTCCTCTGCAATCGTCCTGAGTTAAACGGGATCCGCGGAAAGAACGACAGTCGTGACGCGCGGCGAACTTTGGTCCGGTGTGTGGTCGTGCTGCTCGTTCTCAACGCCGCCGATCTGGGGTTCACGTCGTTCTTGGTGCCGTCCGGCGCGTTCATCGAACTCAACCCGCTGGCCGACATGCTGACGAACTCATTGCCGATGCTCATTGCCGCCAAGTCAGCCGTGATCGGCGCATGCGCAGTCTTATTCTTGGCCTTCTGGCGCCACCAAATCGCCCAACTCGCTTCGTGGGGCGCGGCCGCCACCTATGTGCTCTTGGCGATGTGGTGGGTGATGTATTTCCACGCCGCGACAAGCTGAGCGCTGAAGCGCGATGAATTCAGCGCGGAAAGCAGGACCAAGAAAAAAGAATCCGCGCAGCCGCACCGGGCAAATCGCGTCTATCGCGCGGTTCTTGCCAGGCTCGGCGCGGCGACGGAGTGGACCGGCTCGCGCTCGTCGGCGACGGCTTGCAGCACGGTCGCCAGCCGCTCGAGTTCGTGCTCGGGCATCTGCGTGTAGAACGGCAGATAAACGATCCGCGGGAGAATGCTCTCGGCCATCGCCGCGCGCTGAGCAGGGCGATCGGCTGGGGGCTCGACCACGCACATGCTGTGGGCCGACGATCCGTCGAAGCCCGCTTCGCGCATCGCCGCGATCAACCGCGCGGAGTCATCGGCCAGTACGGGCAACACCCAGTAAGTGTGTTCATCCGAGGCATGCCCAGGCGAGACAAAACTTCCGTCCAACAGCGCAAGCAAGCGCTCGCCATACTGAGCGCGGTGGGCGATCCGCGCGGGATCGAATTGCGCGATCCGCCGCCGAACGAGCGCCAACAGCGGCGCCGACGGCTGCCGACGGATGCGGCGGAAGAAATCCGGTCCGGCGAATCCACGCACCGCTCCATTGACAAGTTGGTCGGGATCGCGCCCCATGGCGCGCCACGAGTGAAACACCGTGGCATACATCGGCCGCGTCGAGAGGAACTTCATTCCCGCGTACTTCAGCACGCGGCGAAGGTAGGCCCAGCGGCTCTGCCGCGGCTGCTCGGCCAACAGCCGTCGCATCGCGGCGACGACTTGCGGATTGCGCACGCGAAGTAGCCCGCCGCCGAGCGAGGTGGCCGTCTTGATTGGCCCGAAGCTGAACATCGAGACGTCGGCCTCCGGATGGCCGGTGAAATCGCGCCCCACGAAGGCCTGGGCGCAATCTTCGACCAACAGCAGGCCGCGCTGCTGGGCAAATTCGGCGATCGCCTCGAGCGGCTGTCGCGTGCCGAACAAGTGGGCCACCAGCAGCGCTCGCGTCCTCGGCGTGACGGCTCGCTTTAGCGAGTCCATTTCGATTGCCAAGTGATCCGGATCGATATCGACCGGCACCGGCACCAACCCATGGTCTTCAATGATCCGCAGCATGTCGGGGATCGTGATGGCCGAGACCAGCACCTCGCTGCCGCGCGGCAACGACACGGCTGACAGCCAGAGATCAAACCCGCTACGGACCGAAAGGCAAGCAATGCTCTCCTGGTGGCAGTCCCAAAGCCGCTCCAGCCGCGCGGCCAGCACCGCGCGTGGTCGCGGCACGAGGCAATTGGCCAGCGCATACGTCAGATCGAGCCAATGGATGTCAAGTCGCTTTCGAACCCACATCGCCGTCTCCCGCGATCACTGCGCCGAAAGTCACGATGGCCGCCCGCTTCGCCATTCTCCGCTACTAGCCGGATTCATGCAAGCATCCGAGGAATGAATCGACTCGCTGCAAAGTCAACCAGCATTTATTCGCTTAGGCGCCAAAAAAATTGGAGCGGCCCGATTGAGTTTACCGATAATGCGGACGCTGCTGGATGCCAGTTTGCGCGGCTACCGGCGGGAAAAGGGGGGAATCCTTTTCCGAAACGATATGGCCTCTTCATGATGCGCCTGGCGATCGCCTGTGGCGTCGTGATTTTGGTGACCGGCTGCGGGCTATTGCCTGAGGTCGCGCATCAGCCCACGATCCACAATCCGTTCCCCCAGCTTACCAAAATCGCCGTCGCGCCGTTTGTCAATCTCAGCGCCGAGCCGACGGTTGACGGTCGACAATTCGGCATCGCGTATTTCGGCGAGTTGCAGGCGATCCAGGGTTTCGAGGTGGTACCGATCGGCGTTGTCGAAGCCGCGATCCGCGAGAACCATATCTCATTGAACACGCCGGCCGACGTACGCCGCTTAGCCCAATTGCTCGAAGTCGATGCGGTGGTTCTCGGCGCCGTGACCGACTATTCGCCGTACTATCCACCGCGGTGCGGATTGCAGGTCGAATGGTACGCGGCTAACCCCTGCTTTCACCCCATCCCGCCCGGTTATGGGCTTCCCTGGGGAACACCCGCCGAGGAAGACATTCCCGAGCCGCTCGTGATGGAAACCGAGATGTCGCTCGCCCGCGAGCAATTGAAGACCCAAACGCCCGACTATAAGACCTCGAAAGATGCTCCAGTGGCGGCTCCCGCGGAGCGCGCTAGGCCAGCGCGGCGGGCTGATGGAGTGTTGCTAGCGGGGGGCGAATCGGCGGGCGCGCGGCAGTCGGCCGATGGCGCTCAAGCCCGCGCCGACGGCAAAGCAAGCGCACCCGTAAATCCCAACCCGACTGGTCCCGACGCAACTTCCGTTTCCGCAAGCCGAACGCGCGCCGCCGGGGAAACCATTGTGCCGGGAGATCATGGCATGGGATCAATGCTCGTGCCGCCGGTGGCTCGAAGCGTTCTTGTGGGCGGCCCGGAAATCGGCCTTTCCGGCTTGCCGCCCGATTGGCCCGATCCTCGGGGGCTGGTGCCGCCGCCGCCGTCGCGCCGTCGCCCCGGCTGCTTTCCGACCAGTGAGCCGGTGCTGCGGCACACGAAGATGTACAGCGGCACCGATCCAGACTTCACCGCGGCGCTGTCAAACTATTCCACCTTCCGCGACGATGCCCGATTTGGCGGATGGTCCGGCTACCTGCAGCGGAGCGAAGACTTCATCCGCTTCTGCTGTCACAAGCACATCGCCGAAATGCTCACGGCACGCGGCGGCGCAGGCACAACGCGAGTATTGTGGCGCTGGCCCGACAGCCGATATACACCGTGAGGATGCACCGGATGGAATGAAGCAGCACGAATGAAAAATGAAGATCGGATCGACCTCTTCTTTTTCGTGCTTCGTTCCGCCTTGACAAACCACCGCCGCCGGGGAAGGAGCTTCACAGGCCGTGTCAGACGACATCAATGTATTGGCCTTGGTCAAAGGGGCGGAGCGCTATGTGTTCCTCTATGACGACGCGAGCCGCGCGGAAACGCTCCGCGCGCTGGGCCGCTACGCCTCGAACCCCGAGCTGAGCTTCACCTGGTACGACGCGGCGGTGCTAAGCCAAAAAATCCGCCAAGGCCTCCCGGAGCAGAAGCACTTCCCCGAGCGCCGCTTTAACCTCCCGCTCACGAGCGAAGACTAGAAGTACCAAGTACATAGTACGAAGTACAAAAACTGGTAGCGGAAGCCTCGGCGCTGGCGCTCTTGATCCGTCGCGCCGCACGAATCTTCTTTCGTACTCTGTACTTCGTACTTGCACTTATGCAGACCTCGATTGCCCGATTTCTGCAATACCTCTCCGTCGAGCGCAACGCTTCCGATCTGACGATCAAGAGCTATCGCGAGGATCTCTCGCACCTGATCGAGTATCTTTCGCAGTCGCACGGTTCGGTTCCGAAGCCCGCGACGATCAGCACGGCCGACCTGCGCGGCTACGTCTCGGGGATGCACGAGGCGGGCTACGCCAAGACTACGGTCTCGCGACGATTGGCGTCGCTGAGAAGCTTCTTTCGTTTCGGCCAGCGCGAAGGATGGGCCGATACAAACCCCGCCAAGCCGCTCCGCAATCCGCGCAAGCCGCGGTCGCTCCCTCATTTTCTCTCGACGGACGATCTTGGCCGACTGCTTGAAGCGCCTCCTGCCAGCGACCGGCAAGGGATCCGCGATCGGGCCATCCTCGAGACGCTCTATTCAGCAGGGCTCCGCGTGAGCGAGCTGGTGGGGCTGAACGACGACGACGTCGATCACGCCGCCTGCGTGCTGCGCGTGCGCGGCAAAGGAAAACGCGAACGATTGGCGCCGATCGGCTCGTTTGCCATGAAAGCAATGAAGCGCTATCTGGCCGTGAGGCGGTTGGCCGCGGCGCTCGCGCGGAATCCGGCGCGGCCGCTGTTCGCGAATCGTTTCGGTCGCCGACTCACGACGAGGAGCGTCGGCCGAATGCTCGAAAAGTATCTGCGTGCTACAGGGCTCGACCGCCGCACGACGCCGCACACGCTTCGCCATAGCTTCGCGACGCATCTACTGGACCGCGGAGCCGACATCCGCAGCGTCCAAGAGTTGCTCGGGCACAAGAGTCTGGTCACGACGCAGATCTACACGCACGTGAGCACCGCCGGGCTGCGTGCCGCGTATGAACGAGCGCACCCACGGGCGAAGTGAGCATGGCCGACGCGGACAGTAGCCGCGGCCGACGCGGCCAGCGTCGGTACCGTTACTAGTGGAGTATCAATGCTGAATTGACGGGTGCCATGGCCACTGCCCTGAGTGGCCATGCCTCGTTGCGGCTCATACCCACGCCGAGCCGTGGGCATGGCACCCTACGTGTCAAAATAGCTTTGAAGCTCCACTAGATTCCGCTCTTCGTGCTAGTGGACGAAGCGCGGAAGGGGTTGCCGCGGCTCGGAATTGCTGGCGATGCCGTGGCCGGCTGGACGCTTGGAGATGACGGCTTCTGGTCGGCGCCGGCCTTTTCGCTAACCGGTTTGTCGTTGCCCGTTTTGTCTGCAGTTGCTTTGTTGCCAGTAGCGGGCTTATCGGCCGCGGTCTTGTCCGCCGCCGTGTCGGTCTTATTGGGGGCGACGTCCGCCGGATGCTCCACGCCCTTCACTTCCGCTTGCGCGACGACTTCGACCACAAAGCTCTTGCCCAGATCGGTCTCGATCCGAATCTTCTTGGCGATCTTTCCCGCTTTGTCTGGGGCGGTGAAAGTAACCAGAATAAATTGCACGGCGCCGGCCGCCGTGGGCACTTTGAACGTGAAGGCGTCGTCGTCGCAGTGCACGGCCGTCACCATGAATGGCCGCCGGCCGCGAACGACGATCGGTTTGGTCGCCGTCTTTCCAACCTCGACGAGTCCCAGGGCCAGAGATTGAGGGCTGGCGCTCAATTCGGCCTTCACCAACCCCTCGACCTCCACCGGGAACTGTGTAATCCGCGGGTCGTTCGTCACCAAAACGAGTTGATCCTTCAAGTAGCCTGGCGGGGCATCTTTCTTCAAATGCACGACGAGGTCGTAGGAGACTTTGTCGTAGGACCTCGAACCGTCCTTCACCTCGACTTCGTAGTTCGAGTTGACGCTCCGCACGTCGAGAATCTTCCAGTCGCTCGAGCCGTAATGGTTGACGGTGACTCGTCGCTCGACCTCCTGCCCTTGGTCGATCGTGCCCAGTTCAACCTGCTCCGGCTGGAGCTGCAACTCGCCGCGAATGTCTCCGAAGACTACAAATTGCACGGTCGCGTAAAACGGTTTGTCGAATGTCACCGTGATTGTGGCCTGATGGTTGCCGGTGAAACTGCGAGTATTGAATTTGGCGACGATCTCGCTCTTTTCGTAGGTCTTCAGATCGGATTTTGTAACTTCCGGCGTCGTGCAGCCGCAACTCGACGACACCCCCGCCACGTGAACGGTTTCCTGGTACGGGTTTGCAAACTGGAATCGGTACTCGACTTTCGCGTCACGGGCGACGGTGCCGAAATCGTGGCTCGACTCTGTAAACATCTTGCGGGCCCAATCCTCGGCCATGCCGGCCGACGAACCGAGCAACACGAGCAACAGCGCGCTTAGCAAATGACGTTGCACGGACCCCAATCTCCAAACGGCGTGAAATCTAGCGCATGAAAGCATCAATGTGGATGGTCACTCGTCGGGCGCGGAATCGAACACCGGCTGGCAAGCTGCGCAAGTCACGTGGTTGCGCAAATCTATGCGTCATCAGCCGATATGTCAACTTCGGCCACCTGCCGGGATGCCGACCAGTCTTTTGCGATAATTCGGACCGCCTAATCGGCAATCCGAAATCTTTTTTCCAGGCTTACCATAGCTGTTGGTATCCGCGGAGTGCGCAAAAACCGCATATCCAGCATCACTTGCGAATCAAGCTGTCGGCGGAAGTCGGGAGAACGTTCACGGTAGCAACTGTGTGGCGTGTAACATTATTATCGGATAGGATGACTCAAATGAGCGGGCCATTCGGCAACTGGCTAGCGTCCAATGGAGGGCAAGTCCAATGGTAGCTTCAGTTTTTGGGCGGCTTGGGCGAAGGCGGATTAATGGCTTCCGGATCGTCGTGCCGCTGTTGATCGGTTGTCTGATCGGCTGTGGCGGTGAACCGATCCCACAGAGGGCGGCAGCACAACAAATCGCCGCGGTGCCCCCCGGCAACATTGGGGATGCCGGCTCTGCCACCGCGCCCGATCCGGCCGGCGATTCAGTAAAGGATCGATCGCGTGCGGCCGACATCGACGGTCGGCGCCCATCGGCAAAGGGCTCAGCCGAGTCGCTCCGGTCGGAAGAAGAAGAGCAGGCCGTCCTTGACCAGCTCTTTGCCCAGCGGAAATTCCGCGCTCCCTCGCTCGATGCGGGCGCCGCCTGGATCAACACGGCCGGCCCGATCGATTTGAAAGACCTCCACGGCAAGTTCGTGCTGCTCGACTTTTGGACTTTCTGCTGCATCAACTGCATGCACGTCCTTCCCGAATTGAAGCAGCTAGAAAGGGACTATCCCAACAATCTCGTCGTGATCGGCGTTCATTCGGCCAAGTTCGAGGCCGAGCAGGATTCCAAGAATATCACCGAGGCCGTGCTCCGTTATGAGATCGAGCATCCCGTGGTGAACGATCCACACCAGGCCATTTGGGAAAGCTACGAAGTCCAAAGTTGGCCGACCATCGTGCTGATTGATCCGGAAGGCTACGTGCTCTTCAAGAACGCTGGCGAGACGAAGGCCGAAGTACTCGAGAATGTGATGAGGAAACTGATTCCCTACTATCGCCAGAAGGGGCTGCTGAGCGAAACGCCGCTGCGCTTCGATCTCGAGCGCTACCGCGCGGCGCAGACGCCGCTCCGTTTCCCCGGCAAGATCGTGGCCGATGAAGCTGGCGACCGGCTCTTCATCTCCGACAGCAACCATAATCGGATCGTCGTAACCCATCTCGACGGCACGCTGCTCGATGTAATCGGCGCCGGCGACGTAGGCAAGACCGAAGGCGACTACAAGACGGCCCGCTTCAACCGGCCGCAAGGGATGGCGCTGGCGGACGACCTGCTATACGTCGCCGATACGGAGAATCATTTACTGCGCAAGGTCGATCTCAAGCTCAAGCAGGTGGTCACGATTGCCGGCACGGGGCGGCAGGGGGAGAACGGTTGGCCCGGCTGGCATCAGAGCGAACGATCGCCGTTCGATATTGGAGAGGAGACGAAGCCGCCGCTGCGGTTTGTCGGCCCGCCGCGCGCGACCGCGCTCAGCAGTCCGTGGGATTTGGCGATCCGCAGAAGGGAAAACGGCCGGGCCACGCCACCCGTTGTGAAGTCATCGGAGAAAAAGGGGATTGCTCCCGTCTCCACAGGCCGTTCTCCGGCAGTCGCTGGCGATCTGTTCATCGCGATGGCTGGCACACACCAAATCTGGAAAATGCCGCTCGACGAAGCCGAGATCGGTCCGTTTGCAGGCAACAGCCGTGAAGACATCGTCGATGGCCCGCTCTTGCCGCGGCAGCCGTATGCGGCGGGCTTTGCGTCGTTCGCGCAGCCGAGTGGACTGGCGCTTGACGGCAATCGGCTTTACGTCGCCGACAGCGAAGCCAGCTCGATCCGCAACGTGCCGCTGGGGATCGGCGAGGTCCGCACGGTCGTCGGCACCGCCGCCTTGAGCCACTCGCGGTTGTTCACCTTCGGCGATGTCGATGGCGAGGCGGGCAAAGTGAGGTTGCAGCACCCGTTGGGCATCGCTTTTCACGACGGCAAGGTCTACTTGGCCGACACCTACAACAACAAGATCAAGGCGATCGACGTTTCTCGCCGCGTCTGCAAGTCGCTCGTCGGCAGCGGCGAAGCCGGGCACGATGACTCAACCAACGCCGGCGGCGCGGGCGCCACCTTCAGCGAACCCTCCGGCCTCTGCTATGCCGCGGGAAAGCTGTACGTGGCCGATACGAACAACCACCTGATCCGGACCGTCGATCTTGAACACGACTTCCGGGTCGCAACGTTGCAAATCCCCGGCCTCTCGGCGCCCGAGCCGCGAAATACTCCCACTGCGAGCAAGCCGAGTTTCAACGGGGCCGAACAGGTGCAATTGCCCGAAGCGATGGTCAAGCCAGCCGACGGAGCGATCCGCCTGGCCATCAAGTTCACCTTGCCGGCGGGCTACAAGATGAACCCGCTCGCCCCGCTGCGTTATTATCTTGAGGTTGACGGGGCGACCGGCCCCATCGATCGCAACTCGCTCGGCAAGCTCGAGCAGCTCGACCATCCGACGACCGAGTTCGAGATCAAGGTGCCAATCCAACAATCCAACGGCCGCGACACGCTCCGGCTCTCGATGAACTATTACTACTGCCAAGAGCGCGCCCAAGGCCTCTGCAAGGTCGGGGCGGTTGAATGGACGATCCCGATCGCGGTTTCCAGCGTCGCCGCCGCGCCTTCGATCGAAGTGCCGCTGGAGGTCACTAAATAGTTGCAGGCGCCGCTCCGTTACCAAGTGTCGCGATGACTTGCCATTCGAGGCTCAACCGATCAGAATTGATTAATATTCCGACACGAAACTCCTGCACGTAATTCGACGAATGGCGACCGAAGAGATAACAATCCGCGTTGACCCCCAAGCGGCCCGTGCTTACCGAGAAGCATCGGTGGATGAGCGGCGCAAGCTCGATCTTCTCCTCAGCTTGCGCCTCCACGATGCGATGCAGCCCAACGGATCTCTGCAAGAGCTTATGCGCGACATCAGCCGCCAAGCGCAGCAACGCGGCCTAACGCCTGAAATCTTGGACTCAATGCTCCATGAGTCCTGAGTTCCGATTTGTCTTCGACACCAGCAACACGGTGTCTGCCTTGCTGTTCGAGCACTCCGTGCCAGGTAAGGCGTGGTAACCATGTGCGCTAATTCGCAAAGCCGACGCCAATTCTTCGGGGCTGCCGCTGGAGTTGGAGTTTGCGCGATCGGCGTACAAGCCCGCGCGCAGGACGATATTTCCGCCGGTCCGCCAAAGTCGCCCGGCGAAGCGCTGCCGATGACGGGCATTGGCCCGCCGCAACTGGCCGCGTACGACAAGTTGATGCTGTCGTTCATGCGCGAGCACAAGCCACCGGGGGCGGCGCTGGCGGTCACCAAGGCGGGGCGGCTGGTCTACGCCCGTGGGTTTGGCTATGCCGATCGGCAACGGCGCGAGCCGGTCGAGCCGACTTCGCTGTTCCGGATCGCCAGCTTGAGCAAGTCGCTCACCTCCGCGGCCGTCTTTCAGTTGGCGGAGAAAGGGCGGCTCAAGCTGGATGCGAAGGTGTTTAGCCTGCTGCGGATCGCGCCGTATCTCGCGCCAGGCGCGAAGATCGATCCCCGGCTGCGCGAGGTGACCGTGCTCGATTGCCTGCACCACGCCGGCGGCTGGGACCGCGACAAGGGCTTCGACCCGATGGCCGCCGAAGCCGCCGAGCAAATCGCCAAGGCCCTCAAGATCGGCCTGCCGATTCGTCCCGAGCATATCATCCGCTACACGTTCGGCCGCAGGTTGGATTTCGATCCGGGCAAGTCGTTCGCGTACTCGAATTTCGGCTACTGCGTACTGGGGCGCGTGATCGAAGAGGCTTCGGGACAGAGGTACGGCCAATATGTTCAGAAGGAGATTCTCGCGCCGCTCGGCATCCGTCGCATGAAGCTGGGGAAAAATCTTTTGGTCGATCGCGCACCCGGCGAAGTGCGATATTACGACAGCGGCAATCGCACGGGCCGAGCCATTTCGGGGCCAAGGATCGGCCAGCAGGCGCCCTTGCCCTATGGCGTCGAGTGTATCGAGACAATGGACGCCAACGGCGGCTGGATCGCGTCGGCCGTCGATCTGGTGCGATTTACTTCGTCACTCGACGATCCGCGCCAGTGCCGGGTGCTAAGCGAAAAGAGCATTCGGGAGATCATGGCGCGGCCAGCCGGGGTGCTCGGCTACGCGGCCAACGGCAAACCGAAGCCCGATTTTTACGGCTGCGGCTGGGAAGTCCGCCCGGTGAACGTCGAGCGCGGCAAGTGGACCAAGTGGCACACCGGAGGGCTGGCCGGCAGTTCGACCCTGATGGTCTGCCGCAACGATGACATCGATTGGGTCGCTCTGTTCAACTCCGACGGCACGCGCGACGGCAAAGCGTTTGCCGATTTGATAGACCCCCTATTGCACGGTCCAGCCGATCAAATCAAGAATTGGCCGGAAGGTGATTTATTCGACAAGCTGCTGACCGGCCGTTGATGCAACCTGATCGCGTTCCACATTTCCAATCGTTGCGGACGTCGACCGTCAGATTCGAGAAATCCCTATCGGACACGCTGTTATTCGCGCGTACACGGTCGCGATTCACCGTCCCTGACAGGGCAAACGTCACGATCTTATTGTCGCCGACGATCTCCCGCTGGTGCGCATTGAGCCGGCCGACGGAGTCAGCTTCTCCGCTCGTAATTGGCGGAACAGATATCGGAGCTATTGCATTGGTATCTCGCCGGATCATTGCCAAGCGCTCTTCTAGCGGCGTATCATGGAACCTTGCCGCCGCCGATTGCGATCGAGCTAGCTTGCTCGCGGGATTCGTGGAACAGATCGGATTGCGGCCGGAAGAGAGCAATACGCACAAAGGATAGCGCGTGTCGGACGACCATCGGCTACTCGAGTCGGCCCAACAAGGGGACCGGGCCGCGTTTGAAGCGATCATCAAGCGCCACCAGGGGTCCGTGTATGGCTACCTGCGTTCGCGGTTGCTCGAGCCATCCGACGCCGAGGACCTGTGCCAAGAGGTGTTTCTCCGCTGCTACACCGCGCAGGCCCGTTTCGATAGTCCCGTGATGGTGCGGCCGTGGTTGATCGGAATCGCTCGTAATCTGCTTCGCGAGCGAGTGCGACGGATGAAGCGGCGGCGCGAGGTGGCCTGGACGGAACTCTGCTTGGAACTGGAGTTGTTGATCCCGGCGGACGACGATGAGCACGATTCGGCCGTGCGGCACTTGCCCGACTGTTTGGATTCCTTGGGTCCGACCGCCCGCGAGGCGCTCGATCTGCACTATCGGGGATGCTTGCGGCTGACGGCCATCGGCGACAAGCTGCACCGCACCGAGGGAGCGGTGAAGTTGTTGCTGTTCCGGGCCCGGCAGGCCCTGCGACTTTGTCTTGACGGAAAACTGCGAAGCGGGTCCCATGACGGATAAAGAAATCATTTCGCTCGTCGAATCGAAGCTCCCCCAGGAATTGTCGCTGGAGGAAATCGACCTGATCCGCCGCCGGATGCGGGCCTCGCCGGCGGTCCGGCGGGCGCTCGCGGCGCAGTTGGAGCTGGATCAATACCTGGCGGGGCTGATCGGCAAGATCGATCTTTCGCCCGACGCCGTCTTCTCGTCCGCCGGCCGCGCGAGCCGCTTCGGCAGGCCGAGCATTCTAAGCTGGCTCGGCTGGACGGCGTGTTTGTTGATGATGGGTTTCGTGGTTTCGATCCTGGTCTACGCGTTTGTCATTCGGCCGAATGGTGACGTCGCGACGCCCAAAGTAGCGGAAAATGGAACTGGCGCGGTGAACGCGGCCGCTGTAATCCAATCTGGGGATACGCACCGTGGCGGCAGCGATTCGGCCGCGGCCAACGTGAACGACGCGACTGCAACGGCAGCTTCAAACGGCGATGAGAAAAGACCCGCCGCCAATCCACCCGGCAACGGGCCAAGGCTGCCAGTCAATCCGGCCGCCATCGTCGGCGGAGGCAAACGCGACGGGGCGCGGATCGAGATCGCCGCTGCCGCCGTTTCGCGAATGGACCGCCTCGAACTCGACACGACGGAATATGGGCAGAAAATCGGCGGCGTCCTGACTGGCAGCGAGCATGGCTGGGCGGAATTCGATTTCAATGTGCCGATCGCGGGCAAATATCGGCTGGAGTTGTGCTATGCGGCCGCCGAATCCCGGCCGCTGAAGGTTTCGCTCAACGGAGCCGTGGTCAAGGAGCGAGCCGCCACGGAAGTGACGGGCAACTGGTTTCCAGATGGACAGCGCTGGTTTCGCGAGGGGATCTTCCCCTTGCGGCAAGGGAAGAACACCCTGCGGATGGAAGCCGAGGGACTCTTTCCGCACCTGAGCCGATTGGCATTCGTGCAAGTGGTTGGCGAAGTGAATTTCACCGGGCCCGTGGCTCCGAGTCACGATCCCTGGCTGGCGAAGGAGAGCCTTGGCGCCGCGCCGCGGCCGATGGAAGAAATCGCCGTCGATCCATTCGACGCTCCAGGCTCCTCTCCCTCTCTGGACGAGATGCGGCGCTGGTTTACGCCGGTCGAGAACGGCCGCGTCGACATGCGCGATTTCTACGGCGGGCGAATCCCGTTGATCGAGGGACGGCTGCGGCTGAATGCGCCGCTCACGGAAGATTCGGTGTTGAGGCTGTCGGTCTACGAAGCTCAAGGGCTGTCGCTGAATTTCTGGCGCGGCAAACGGGGGCTGGCTCTTCGCAGCTACGATAACAAGGGAGCGTCGGTTGCCTACGCCACGTCCGGGCCAGTCCGGAACCGTCCCATCCGCGTTTTGGCCGCCACGGACGACGACCGGAATTGGCGCACGAACCCGCCGCTCTGGCCGCTGCGGATGGACATTCGCTTCCACTCCGGGTTGATGGTCGTCAGTCGCGGCGATGTCGAACTCTTGCGGGCGCCTTATGACGGCCTTCCCGGTGAAGTGATCTTCGAGGGGCATGCGGTAGTGCAGGGACTGGCGCTGGTTCGTACCACGAGCGACTTGCCTGCCGAGCCGGCCGATCGGCCTATCGTGGCGGACTTTGCGCGCCCCGCCGATTTGAAATGGGAAAGCCATGTGCCCAACGGGATGACGGCCAACAAGCTGGACGACGGCAGCGTGGAACTCAAGTCTCGGCAGTCGCAGCAGCCAGGCTGGCTTGCCTTTCCCTTGCCCGAAGATGGTCTCGGCCTGCACGAGCTGGTCGTCGAAGTGGACGACGTGACGCCGGGGAGCAATGTCGGTCTCGGGTCGCTTCAAAACGATCCGAAGCCGAAGGCCAGCGTCGGCTTTTTTCGCGACAACAACTCCGGCGGGCTCTCGTTCCGCTGGAACAATTTTGGCAACGCGGCGATGGACTTTGGCGTCGATTACCACGGCGGCGCGGGCGCAGCCAACGCGGCCGGACATTTTTGGCTGAAGTTCATCGGCGGCTGCGGGCTGAAGTGCTACACGAGCATCGATGGGCACCATTGGGCGCGGATGCTTCAGCCTCTGGATTCGCCCTCCTATCCGCTGACGCATCTCATGCTCTGGTCGCCGCAGGGCGGGCAGCCGCGCGGGATTCGTTTGCGGCGAGTGACGCTGCGGAAGCTGGAAGCGGTTGAATCGCTGGCCCCGCCCGCCGAAATCATGGCCCGAGCGCAGGCGCTCCCGATTCCCGATTTCGCTCATTGGGAAGCCGAGGTGGTCAAACAGAGGCCGGCCGGCATCGGCGCGAGTGATTGGCGGCGGGCTTGCGCTTTCAAGACGCTTGCCGCGGGCGGTTCGGTATGGGCGATTCGGCCGGTGGTCGATTTGTTGGCCGACGAGGCGGTCGCATTGCCGGGGTCAGCCGAAGTGCAATTGAAGCGACTCGATGAACTGGCCCTGCTCACAAATGTTTGGGGAGACGGCCGCGCGGCGGGCGATTTCATGCATCGCTATGAGCAGATCGGCGCTCGTATGCATCGCGAGGGAAATCTCCATCCGTGGTCCACATTGGCCCCGTCGATCGTTCGTAGTCCGCTCTGGTGCCCGCAACAGTATTCGATCGGCCTCGCGCAGTTGGCCCGAACGGAGCTGCTCGAGACCGTTTACTCGGAGAATTCAAACGACGTGGCGCGTCTGTTGGCACACCTGCGGCTTTGGAACGTGCAAGACCCATTGCTGGCGTGGGCGAGCGATTGGGCGACGACGCATGGCGAGAACGAGCCGCCAATCGATCGCAACGCGCCGCACGTCGACCGCCGGCACCCATTCATCGAGGAATTGAACAAGGAGGGCTTTAATCTGCTCGGCGATTTCGAGGCGGCCATGGCCAGCAAGTCCTATCGCGACGCCTGCCAGATCATCACCTCGGCCGATGTGTCGGATTCGCTCGGCCTGTGGCCCGGCTCGCGCGATCCGCAGTTGCTCGTCTCGGTCAACGGCGCCATCGACCTGGCCATCTCGCACGAACCGCAATTGCGGCAAACGATGATCCGCGACTTTGGACCGGTCGGCATGTTGCAGGTTCGTCAGGCGATGAACGAAGGGGATGTCGCGGCCATTGCAATGGCCACTTCTCGCTACCGCGGCACCGATGCCGCTGCACAAGCGTATCTCTGGCTGGGCGATCGAGCGATGTCCACCGGCGAATTCGCCCGCGCTCGCGAAGCCTACGGCCGCGCTCGGAAGATTGCCAGCCCGCAGATCGCCGAACTCCTGGCGCCGCGCGATCGCCTGGCGGCTGCGATGATGGGCGACGATTCGGGCCAGCCGGCAATCGAGCCGGTCAAGCTCGGCGACGTACAGCTCTCCGCATCGGATTTCGAGAAGCTAGCGGCCGAGATGCGGAAGACCCACGCCTCGGCGGCGCTTGCCTCGGCGGCGCCGGGAGCGGCACAAGCGCCGCTGGCTCCCGCTCCCAGCGGTTTTGCACTGCGCGAAATTGGCCGCGTCGACGGCGAACTCGGCGAGAATCCCGGCGACTTCGGCGGCATGGCACCCATTCGCGATCAGAACACGCAGTTCTTCCCTGGGCAACGGGATCGAAAGCGGTTTATCGTCGGCGACACGGCATCCGCGCCGATCACGCGCGGAATCGACTGGGCCGCGCGGCAATTGGCTTATGTCGTCGATGGCCGCATGGCCTATGTCAGCAATCGCTTCCAAGTGGCGGCGTTTGATCTCGACGACGGGAAGCGCATTTGGGCAAGCGGGGTCGGCGGCGAGCATGCCCGCACGCACGATTGGACGCTGACATCGATGCGGCCGGTCGTCGTCGGCGATCGGCTGTTCGCGCGGCGGCTGGTCAAAACGGGTCCCGAATTGGCGGCACTCGAAAAGGGAGATGGCCACGTCGTCTGGCGCACTCGCACGGGCTTGCTCGTCGTCTCCGATCCGCTTTGGGTTGAGCACGGCTTGGTCGCACTCACTCTCTCGCATTCCGATCAGCAAAGCATTCTCTATCTCTCCACATTCGATCAGGCCAATGGCGTCGTCGTCGCCCAGGAGCGATTGGCGACGCTCCGCGAAACCTGGTGGCAGCATCGGACCTGCCAATTGTCGGCAGTGAAGGACGGGCTCGTGGCGGTGTTCGGCGGCACGGTGCTCTCGTGCGACTACGCGGGCAAACTGCGGTGGGTGCGCCGGCAAGAATGGATCTCTCCGCAAGACGATCACGATTGGGCGCGGCAGGTTCAAGCCCCGCCGGTCGTTTGGCACGATCGGCTGTTCGTCACGCAGCCGGGCGTGGCCGCGGTCGAGTGCGTGGATATCGATAGCGGCGAACTGTACTGGCGCAAAGTGTTCGCCGGATTGATGCGGTTGAGCGGCATCGTTGACGATCGCCTCGTCGTCGAGACTCAAAACGGTTTGGTTGCGCTCGCGCCCGGTAAGGGGGATGTGCTTTGGTATCACGACGTGGGAGACTTGCTCGAGGGGCAGCTTTGCGGCGGGCCGGGGAAGTTGCTCTATACCCGCCGCGAACGAGCCGAAGACAACGGCGGAATACTCCGTCCCGTACTCGTCTGGCTCGATCCTGCGACCGGCGTCGAGCGGGCCAGCTTCCCGTTGGATTCGCTAAAGCACGATCATCCGATGTTCGGGCCGTTCATTGCGGGGGGCGGCAAATTGTTTGCCTTTGCCGCCGGCGGCGAGAGCGAGCCCGTGCGAGTGCTATACGAGTTGACACCGAACGGCAAGGTGACGGAGGCGCGGGCCGCGCCCCCGACCGTCAACTTGGGCAAAAATCGATTGAATGCCACGGTTTTTGCCGCAAGGCAATGAGTGCTGTCGTGGCCGCCGCCATCATCGGCTGCATCTATCGGCGACGCGGCCAGATTCGGCGTTGTCGCGCTGCGCGACACAGTTTTTTGCAAAAACACCGTAACCTGACCGCGCCAATTGTCATAATAGAATAGCCGCCCGCCCTCCGCCCTGTCTGGCAATCTCCCTTTTATGAGACTGAACATCCCCCGCTGCGCGGTCTTGCTCGCGGCTTTCTTGATCGGCCGCTCGGCGCCGGCGGAGGGAGATTGGGAAATCACTCCGCAAAGCGAGGCGGCCCTCGAACGCGGCCTGGCCTGGCTTGCGCAGAACCAAGGGCCGGAGGGCAATTGGGAGTCGAACGATTTGGGCTTGGTGAGCATGGGGGCACTGGCGTTTCTTTCAGACGGCCATTCGCCGGGCCGCGGCAAGTACGGGCAGAACGTCGAACGGGCGCTCAACTACGTGCTCACGCACGCCAAACCGTCCGGTCTCTTGAACATGGCCGACGGCCATCGCGATATGTACAACCACGGCCTCTCGACCTTCGTCCTGGGCCAGGCCTATGGCATGACCAACGACGCGCGGATCGGCGGCGTGCTCGAGCGGGCCCTCAAGCTGATCGCCAACACGCAGTGCCAGGACGGCGGCTGGGACTATCAGGCCAGCGTTCAGCCGAACGGCCATGATCTCAGCCTTGCCGTGATGCAGGCCAAAGCCCTGCGCAGCGCGGTCGATAGCGGCTTTGAAGTGCCTCCGGAAGTGATCAAGCTGGCCATTAAAGGCGTGCGCGAGCACTACAGCTCCCGCGCCGGCAATCAGGCCAGCGAAGCCGATCAACAGCGCGAGCCGGGGCAGTTCACTTACGGAATCGGCTGGAACAACGGCGGGACGGTCGCCATGGCGGCGGCGGGCGTCGTCTGCCTGCAGGAATTCGGCCAATACGAAGATTGGCGGATTGCCAAAAGCATGGAGTTCATCGGGGCCGCGGTCAAGCAACTCAATCCGAATCCGAATCGCGACGGTCGCCCCGGTCTCGACGGCGGCGCCTACGGAATCTACTACGTTGCGCAAGCGATGTATCAGGTCGGCGGATCGCACTGGCGCGAAGGATATCCGATCTTGCGCGATCATTTGATCGCCTGTCAGGTTCGCGCTCCCGGCGACGTGCGTCAAGACGGCTGTTGGCACGATACGAAGTTCCTCGGCGGCCCTCCGGGCGATCTCTACGCCACCGCCGTTTGTTGCTTCGCGTTGGCGATTCCGAATCGGTATCTGCCAATCCTTCAGGAAGGCAGAATCAAGCAATACCAGATGAAGACGAAGGAATGACAGACTATCCGAGAACCGCCTGAGGAGAGGGGGACAGTCCCGTTTTGTTCCCGACCATCGCGGCGATGGTGCCCACTCCACAAAAGGGGACAATCCCCGGCGGTTCTCGGATTGGCTCTAAACTGCTGACTTCGACCCTGCTTTGATGCCCAACTTCCTTCCCGGATTCGGATCTTCGATGTTTGCGCTAGCCGGGGCGATTGCCGCCGCCGGTCCGATCGTGATCCATTTGTTGAACCGGCGCCGGTTCCGCGTGATTTCCTGGGCGGCAATGGATTTCTTGAAGGAAGCGGTCAAGCGAAATCGTCGCATCTTGAAGCTGCGCGATATCTTGCTACTGATCCTCCGCACGGCCGCGGTGCTGTTCTTCGGGCTGGCGCTGGCTCGCCCCTATTTCGCCACGTCCGGCCAGAGTCAAATCGGTTCGGGGCAGCCGTTGCACGCGATCCTGTTGGTCGATAACAGCATGAGCATGGCCTATCGTCAGGCGGGGCAAACGCTATTGGACGACGCCAAGGCGAAGGGGCGCGAACTGATCGAGGCCTTGCCGGACGGCAGCCGTGTCTCCGTGCTGCCGCTCTGCGGCGGAGGCGCCTTCGGCCGCGACGCCTATCGCACAAAGAAGGATGCCAAGGATGCTCTCGACAAAACCGAGGTGACAGATCGGTCGGCGACGGCCGCTCGGGCCATCGACCTGGCAAAAGAAGCGATGCAGCAAGCGCCTGACGTGCCCGATGCCGCCAAGCGAATCATCCTGCTCAGCGACCAGCAGGTCGAGAACTGGAAAGGAGAGCCGCTCGGGCCGCATCTCAAAGGATTGCCCGAGTTGCAAGTGGTCGATCTTTCGGCCCGCGACGCGGAAAACACGTCGGTCTCGGAATTCCGCCTGCTGGACGGGCTGGCCGACGTGTCCGCTCCCGCCCATTTCGTCGCCAAGGTGACGCATCAGGGGCGCTCGCCGCGGCTGCACGTGCAGGCGACGCTTTCGATCGATGGGGCGGCCGTGCAGTCGAAGGTGATCGACAGTCTGAATCCAAATCAAACGGCCGAGCTAACCTTCGAGCATCAATTCGCAGATCCGCCGGAGCCCGGCCAGATTCGCTGGGCTTCAGCAAAGGTTTCGATTCCATCCGATCGACTCGACATCGACGATGCCCGTTATCTCGTCGTGCCGGTCGTGGCTGCGCTGCCCGTCATCTTTGTCGATCAATATGGCGAGACGGAAGACCCGAAACTCAATCGGCTCGGCGAGACGCGTCACCTCCGCAGCCTGCTGGCGCCGCAGAACGTTCGCGGTGAAACGCAATTGCACCTGGTCCGTGTCGTCCATCGAAAACTCGAGCAGTTGGACGCCAATGAGTTGCGCGAGGCGCGGCTCGTGGTGATCGCGGGGATCGCCAAGCCCGAAACGGAGGCGGTCAAGCTGCTCCGCGATTACGTGCGGCAAGGGGGGCAGTTGGTGATCGCGGCGGGCGCCGAATTCGATCCGGCCGCTTGGACCGATCAAGCCTGGCTCGACGGCGCCGGTATACTGCCGCTGCCGCTTCAGCCGCAGCCTTTCGGCCACGTGCCGGAAGAGGCGACCAGCGATTTCAAGGTGTTCTCGCTCAAGGTCGCTCCGGCCGACGTGCCGAACAACGCCTATTTGCAGCTTCCCGACACCGAACCGCAAGACATCGCCGATTCGCTCCGCGAGCCGACCTTTTTCAAAGCGGTGACGCCGATCGACGACAACGCGACCATCGACAAGCTCGTGGCCGCGGAAACCAAACGGATCGAGCACGAGCGCGAGCTGCTGGCCGAAGTCAACTCGCAAATTCAGGGCCTCTCCGAAAAGGAGCTGCGTGGCCGGCTCGATGCGAATGATCGAACGGCGCTTGAGCGCGCCCAGCGACGGCGCGACGCGATCGTGCCGAGCTGGCTATTGTTCGATTCGGGCCGCGATCGCGAGGGGGCCGAGATGTCGCCTCACGATCTGGCCGCTCGCGGCAAGCCCAAGGTGCTGTTGCGCTACGACAATCAGATTCCGTTTCTCGTCGAGCGCCAGATCGACCGCGGCCGCGTGCTGTTTTTCACGAGCGGATTCCTCTCCGCTTGGAACGACCTGCCGAGCAAGAACGCCGTTTGGCTGATCGATCGCGTGCTGCGGTCGCGAATCGAGTACACGCTGCCCCAGCGGAACGTCGATACGGCGTCGAAGCCGATCGTGGCGCCGATCAGCGCCGCGGAGCGAAACGAGCCGTTTTATCTGGTCCGACCGGACGGCAAGCAGCAGCTTCTCGAAGTCGAACGGACGGGGCGCGAGGAATTCGGCGTCGCGGTGAGTGATTTCAGCAAGCGCGGACTCTATCGAGTCGCCATTCGCAAACCGGAAGGCGCTGCCGCCACGATCGGTAAACCGAACGAGTCGCCGGCCAAGCAGCCGGCAGATGAAAAACCACGCGAAGAGCTGATCGCCGCCAATGGCTCGGCAGACGAATCGAAGTTGGCGTCGATCGACGAAACGGGCCTGGCCGCCAAGATGAAGGCCGATGGCCAGTCGGAGGCGCCGCACTATCGGTGGGTGCCGCGCGGCGAGCCGATCAGCTTGAGCGGCGCGGAGATTTGGGGCCAAGACACTTGGTGGTGGCTGATCCTATTTGCGCTGTGCTGCTTGTTTGCCGAGCTGGCGATTCTGATTTGGCCGGCGTTCACATTCGACCGGGACAAAGCGTGATGATCACGCACTTCATCGGCTGGTTGATGGGGGTCGAGAACCTCCAGTCCATCGACGCCGCACGGGTGTCGCTGGCCGCTCCCTGGGCGCAGAACGGACCGGCCTGGGCGCTTTTCGGCTGCGCGGCGTTGGCTGCGTTGGCGATCGTCTTCTATTCCCGTTACCAGCCGAGCACTCGCAAGAAAACGCTAACCATGCTCGCCGCGAGCCGCGCGGTCCTGTTGTCGCTGCTGCTTCTGATCCTCGCTGAGCCGGTCCTGAAGATGGAATTTACCAGCCGGCCTCGGCCGCTGCTCTACATGCTCTTCGATGGCACCGAGAGCATGGAGATTCAAGACGAGATGTCCGACGCCGAACGGGCTCGTCTGGCGGTGGCCGTCGGATTGAACGTTGCTGGCGGATCGAATCCATCGGACATGCCGGAAAAAAGCGACGCCGCGAAAGGCGCGGCGCTGCCAATCTCTCCGACCGCGCGGCTCTCGCGCATCGAATATGTAAAAGCCCTCGTCACGAACGAACACGACAACCTTCTCAGCCGACTGGAAAGCCGGTTCCAAGTGCAGGTTTTCATTCTCGACCGTCCGGATGGCGTTCGCGAACTCAAGCTGGCCGAACCGCCCCGGCGCGCCATCGACCCCAAGCTGCTGGTCGAGCAACTTACCACGAAGGGCCAACTCACGGCGATTGGCGCCGCGTTCGACGATTTGGCCGAGCGCCACGCTACGAGCAATCTGGCGGGCGTCGTGATGTTCAGCGATTTCGGCAACAATACGGGTCCCGCCCCGGCTGGAACGACGACCTCGCCCGTGAAAAGGCTCGGGGTGCCAGTCTATGCCGTTGGCATTGGCCCGCAGGTGGCCGTCGATCTGGCCACGGAGATCGAAATGCCGCGACAGCTAAAGAAGGCCGAGCGGCAGGAGATCAAGGTCGTGCTGCGGCAAAGCGGCCTGGATGGTCGGAAAGCGAAAATCACGGTCACCGCTCATCGCAAGGCCGGCACGAGCGATAACGAGGGCGAAGTGCTGCAAATCGGCCAGCGCGAAGTGCAGCTCGCCGGCCCAACGGTCGAGCAGCGGTTCGACTATGTCCCGCAACAGACCGGCCAGTTCGACTTCGCCGCCGACGTGGAGCACTTGGAAGGTGAGGTGGTCGATCAGGGCAATCATGCCCATCGCGAGGCGAACGTGATCGACGATTTTCTCCGCTTGATGTACGTCGAATACGAGCCGACCTGGGAATGGCGGTTCATCAAAGAGGTATTCCATCGCGATCCGCTCGTGGGGATGAACGGTTTCCGCACATTCCTGCGATCGTCCGACCCCAAAGTGCGCACGACCAACCCGCTGTTTCTGCCGTCGCTCACGCCGAAGCGGAGCGATTTTTTGGCCAACGACGTCATCTTCCTCGGCGATATGCCCGCCACGGCGCTCAGCGAGCGGTTTTGCGATCTGGCGAGCGAATTCGTCACGCAATTCGGTGGCGGACTCGTGATCATCGCCGGGCCGCGATTTGGACCGGGGCAGCTCGAGGGCACCAAGCTGGCGAACATCCTTCCGGTCGTCGTCGATTCGAATGCCCGTTTGCGCGACGATCGCCCGTTCCAGATGCGGCTCACGCTCGACGCACTGAACTACAAATTCATGCAATTGGACGACGGGGTTCGGACGGGCGACGACAACCGGGACAAATGGGATAATCGGGCATGGGACAATATGGGAATGTTGCCCTGGTATCAGCCCGTGAAATGGAAACATCCGCTGGCGACGGTGCTGGCCGAGCACCCGACCGACATGACGGCCGACGGGCGTTCGCATCAGCCGTTGATTGCCGTCCGCGAATTCCCCAGCGGCGGCAAGGTCGTCTACATCGGCTTCAACGAAACATGGAGGTTGCGGCGGAAATATGGCGAACAATACTATCGGCAGTTTTGGGGTCAGATGATCCAGCACATTGGGCTGAGCAACCACATTGGGCTCGACAAGCGGTTCGTCGTCTCGACCGACAAGCTGCAATATAAGCCGGACGACCGCGTGCGGCTGACCGTTCAGGCCTACGATGCCAATTTCGAGCCGCTTACCGTCGATAAATTGCCGGAGAAGAATCTTGCGGCCGAGGTGCTTGTCCCCAGCCGTTCCGAGGGCGCGCCGGTCGAGTCGCAAACGCTGAATATATCGCAGTTGACCAAAGGGATCTTCGAGATCGAGTTTCCGGTGCTCACGAGCGGCGGTTACCGCGTTCGCGTGAAGGATCCGATCACTGGCACGCCGAGGGAAGTGACATTCCGCGTGGTCAACCTATCGCCCGAGCGGCAAACGGCCGTCCGCAACGTTCAGGTTCAAGAGCAGATCGCCGCCGAGAGCCAAGGCAGGACCTACGATCTCGAAACCGCATCACGTATTCCCGATGAGATCAATCTCAAGACAATTCGCGAGACCTCGACGAAGGTTTTCGCGCTTTGGAGCACATGGCTCTGCTTCGGCGTCGTCGTGTTCCTTATGCTCAGCGAATGGTTGGCCCGCAAACTGATCAACTTACCGTGAACCGCATGTCCCGACTTTCGCCACTTCGCCACCAGCTTTCCTGGCTTCGCCGCCGCCGGCATTCCGTTCGGCTCGCGGCAGCCTGGTTTGCGATCGCCTTGGCGGTGCTCTGCGGTCTGGGGGCGATGTTTCTGCTGGATTGGCAACTTTCGATGAATCGTGCGCAGAGAATCGTGGCGCTGGCGATTGGAGCCCGCGCGGTGATCTGGGCCTACCGGCGCTTTGCGCGGCCGCTGTTGGCGGTAAACGAGACCGATCTCGACATGGCCTTGATGGTCGAGCGGCAGCAAGGCATCGACAGCGATCTCGTGGCCGCAATTCAGTTCGAATCGCCGGAAGCTGCGCGGTGGGGATCGGTGGCTCTGGAACGGGCGGTGATTGATTATGTGGCCTCATTCAGCAGTGGAACCAATGTGCTCGAGGGCATTCCGACCGAGCACATTTACCGACGCGGGCTGGCGCTGGCTGCGACGGTGGCTCTCTTCTGCATGGCGGTCGCATTGTTTCCACAATATGCCGCGACGTTCTTCGCACGGCTAGCAATGAGCAATGCGCACTATCCCACCCGCACGGTGATCGACGAGGTTCATGTGAACGGCGCGGCCGTGACGCCCGACGTTCGCGTCGTCCGGGCCGGCTACGGCGAGCCGATCAACTTCGCGGTGCGCATTTCCGGCGAGATGCCCGGCGACTTGAAGCGGGTCGATCTTCGTTCGGCCGCCGGCGGCGTCGCGCAGCCCGTCGAACTGACGGAGGCCGCGAAACTGCCCGGCGGCGCGATGGTTTTCAAAGGACAATTGCCGCAGCTTGTCGACTCGCTCGAGTTTGAAGTCCATCTTGGCGACGCCTGGACGGAGGCGACGCGGCTCGAAGCGATCCCGCTTCCGGTAGTCGAGTTGATGCTCACGGCCACGCCCCCGGCTTATGCTCGCTCCGCGGCGCTGGCCGAGCCAGAGCAGACCGCCGGCTCGCATCAGCTTTCGGTTCTGGAAGGCTCGCGCGCCGATCTGGAAATCACTTGCGAGAATAAGCCGCTTTCGGCCGCGATGCTCACGATGGACAAGAAAGATTTCCCGCTCGAGAAAACGGCCGCCGACGGCCGCCGCTGGACGCTCGCCGGAAAAGAATCGCCTCTTTCGCGGATCGACTCTCCGACGAGGTTCGAGATTCAGGTGACCGACGCCGACGGGCTGCGCTTGCCGCGGCCCGTCGAGGGCTATATTCGCATCAAACCCGATCGCCCGCCGACGGTCAACGCGTCGGTCGACGTGCAATATTTCTTACCCAACACGGGCCTTCCGGAAATCAACTATTCCGCCAACGACGACTACGGCATCTCGCGGATCCAACTTTATGTAGAGGTGATTCATCCGGGCGGGACGTCGGAAAGTCCCGCCGAGCCGATCGCGATTTCAAAGGAAAATCTCGCCAAGCCGTTGCTCAAACCGAATCTTCCGCTGGCCGGCGCCTATCGCTTGCCGCTCGATCAATTCAAACTGGCCAAAGGGGATCAGGTGAAGCTGACCCTTGAAGCCACCGACTTTCGCGGCGATCAACCAGGGAAATCGACGAAGAGCGACCCCGTGGTCCTTCAAATCACCGACGAGGGAGGCATCATGGCCGCCTTGAGCGAGACCGATCGCCATGCCTACGAGCAAATGAATACCTTGATTCAGCGCCAATCGCAAACGGGAGGGCTCAAGTGAATCGGACTATTGGCTCAGCGGCCGTCGTTTGTCTGTTGACTGCGATTGGCGCAAGCGCCGCATTTGCCGCCGACGGCCCTCTTAGCGCCGACGCCCTGCGCGCGAAGCAGGAAGCCCAGCAGAGCGCCCGCGATATGGCTCGCGAGCTGGTCTCGGGCATACTCGAGGTGCAAATAAAGCAGCTCGAACAGAATGGCCTGCAAAAGCTTGATCTCTATCGGGACATCCAGTTGATGCGGAAGCACATCGACGGGCTGGTCGAGGCGGAAATGCGCGACGTCGTGGGAATCCTGATTCAGGCTCAGAAGGCCGATCCTGCCGCTCGCGCCGAGCAATTCACGAAAGCTCGCGCCAAGATTCGCGAGATCGTCACGCGCTTGGCTGTCGAACGGCAGAATCTGGCCCGGCGGTTGCGCGTCGCCGAGCTGACGGCGCAGGTCAAGATGCTGATCGAGCGGCAGACGGCCGTGAAACGCGTCACCGAATCGCTGACCGATCAACCGAGGCAGCGTCAAGCGGAACTCACGCTCGACACGATCCAGAACCAGAACGACGTGAAGGGGCTATTCATACAGTTGGTCAATGCGTTGGCCGATGTCGCCACGTGGGGCGGACAGGTCGGCGCCGGCGCGGCCGACGGATTGCGGATTCTCAAAGCGGGCCAGGCCGGTGAGGAAGTTGACAACGCCGGGCGGGGGCTCGATTCCGCCAGGTTCGGCGAGGCGGTCAAGAGTCAGCAATCGGTCATCAATACGCTCGAGGTACTTTTGGAAAAGCTCGAGGGAATTCAAGGGCTGCTCAATTCATCGAACGAAGAAGCGCTGGCCTTGGTCCGGGATTTATTGAAGCGGCAGGAAGAGATCCGCAAAGAGACGAAGCAGACTGATCTTAAGGATCGATCGGCCGAGAAGCTGGTCGATCGCGAGGCTCAGATTCGCAAGGACCTTTCCCGCCTGGGCACGGCGCTCGAGCGGCTTCCCGCGGCCGTCCCGGCGCTCGAGCAGGCGAAGGCCGCCGCGTTTGCGGCGACGGGCGAGTTGTTCGACGCCAAGAAACCTGAGGCCCTCGATCAGGAAACCCGGGCGATCGGGAATCTGGCCGAATTGCAGCGCAAGCTCGAACAGGCCTCCGAGCAAGATTCCAACGATAAGAGCGCCGCCGAATTGGCGCAACAAGTGAAGAATCTGGAACTGGCCCAGAAGCAGATCGCCGAAGCAAAACAGGCAGCGCGGAAGGCGGCCGACGCCGTCGAGAGCAATCCGGCCGAATCGTCGAAAAGTGATCAGGCGGCCGCCGATACCCTGGCGAGAGCTGCCGAACCGAGTCCATTGCCGGCGGCGGTGAAGTCGCGGCTCGGCGAAGCTCAGGCGGCGGCGCAAGACGCCGCGAAAGCGGAGGCCGGCGATCAACCGGCCGATGCGGAGCGGTCCGCCCAAGATGTCGCTCAAGAGGGAATCGAGCGCGCCGCCGCCGAAATCGCCGCCGCGCTCGGCGACACGAAGCTCAATGAGAAGGCCGTCTCTGCCGGTGAATTGGCCCGGGCCGCGGAAGCTCTCGAACGCGCGGCGGCGAGCGAGCGCGAACTGTCCAAGACCGCAGATGAAGCCGCGAGCGACGACGGACTCTCCGCCGCCGACGCGCAGAGGCTCGCGCAAGATCAAGTCGAAGTGAAGAAGGTCGCGGAGAAGATCGCTGAGGGTGTGAAGGACCGTGCGCCCCATGCGGCAAACACTCTGGCCGAAGCCAAGCAACCGATCAACGACGCCGGGCACGATCTCGTTGCCGCCGAAGGGAAACCCGGCGAGGCGAACAAGCCGGAGAGCCTGGACGCATCGCAAAAGGGCGCCGCGGCCGCGAACAAACTTGCCGCCGCCGCCGCCGAGATTCGAAAGGAAGTCGCCAGCGAAGCCAACGAGCTAGCCAAGATTGCTAACGACCAATTGAAACCGGTCGCCGACACGCGCAACAAAGTCGAAAAGGCAGAAGCCAAACAATTGGAATCAGTCGGCTCGGCACTCGAAAGGCTCAATCAGGCCGAGCAAAAGACGGCCGATGCTGCCGCCCATGAGCAGCGTGCCGAGGGGCACTCACAAGCTGCCGCCGCGCAAGAGATAGCCCAACAGATTGCCAAGGCGGTCGAGCAGCAGAATACTGCCGATCGGGCCGCGAACGATCTGTCGCAAGGAAAAACCGATTCGTCGTTCGAGGCGGCGACTTCCGAGCAGAAAGTGGGCGAGATGGCCAGCGACATCGCCAGGCAAACCGCCGATGCGCCGCTTCAGGAAGTCCTGGACAAAGCCCAGCGGGCAGCATCCGAGGCCGCAAAGAACACCGTGGCTGGCAGCCCCCGAGCCGCGGACGCGGCCCGTCAGCAAGCCGGCCAGGCACTGGACGAGGCACAAAAACTCGCTCGGGACGAAGCCAAGAAATCCGCCGACGCTCCCGCTGGCGCCCCGGATCTACCTGCTGAAAAGGCCGCGGCCGAAGCCGCGGCCGAAGCTGAGAAGCTCGCCGCTGAAGTGGCGCCTGACGCGGCGAAGTTGCTCGCTGATGCTGCCCGCGAGGCCCGCAACGCGGAGCGAGCGCTTGGCGAGGGAAACAAGCCGGCCGCCGGACAAGCTCAAGCCGTCGTCGATCACAAGCTCCAAGACGCCGCCAGTGAAATCGCCCAAGCAAAGCAAACCGTTGCTCGGCAAGAGGCGCGGCAGCTCGCCACCCAGGGAGGCGAACTCGGCCATTTGGCGAAAGACACGGCTCCGATTGATCCCGACGCCGCCGCCGCGCTGAAGGATGCGCAAAAGGCCGCCGGGCAAGCTGAAAAAGCAGATGTTGGCGACCGTCCCGCCGACGACGCTGCACGATCAGCGGCAAGTCAGACCGAAGTCGGAAGGGGCCTCGACCGCGCCGATGCCAGTTTGGCCGCTCGGCAGCAGCGACTGGAAAATGCCAAGGAATTGGCCAACCAGATCGCCGCCGACGCCGCTCAGCAGCAACAGGCCCGTGATCAGATCGCCGGCGCAGCCGCCGAATTGAATGAGGCCACGCAGCAGGCGGCGACGCAAGCCGCCAATGCCGGCGAGCATCCCGCGCGGAATTCCGGCCAGGGGCAAACTGGCCACCCGCTGCCGTCGCCCGCCCAACAGGCGGCGGCGCGGGATTTACAGAACGCCGAGCGCCGTTTCGCCAACGCGCAGCGCAAGATCGGCGAAAACGCCGAGCAGGTCTCCGGTCAGGCGGAAGTGGCCAACAAGCCGATCCGCGAAGGCCTAGAAGCGGCGTCGCAACTCTCCGACCAAGGTCAGTCGCCAGTGGCGGGCGGTCAACAGTCCGGCCAGGCCCAGGAATCGGGTCAAGGACAAGATCATGGCAATGGCCAAGAGCCCGCTTCGGGACAAGAACCTGGTCAGGGGCAGGAACCGGGCCAGGGAAGTGAACCGGTTCAAGGGGAAGCTGGCGGCCCAGGCGAGCGTCGCGGTCAAGCTGGGCGCCGTAGATTAGATTCGCTCGGCACAGGGCTCGTTCCCAGTTCCCCCGACGCGACCTCCCAGCGAATTGCCGGCGCGAAGGCCAATGCTCAAGCCGCACAAGCAACGCAGCAGGGTCAAGAATCCGGGCAAGGCAACAGGCAGGGGCAGGCCGACGAACCCGGGCAAGGCCAAGGTCAAGCCCGTTCGCCAGCCGCGCGTCTTGGCAATGCCTCGGCGGCAAGTTCCGGCCAGGCGGGTTCGCGATCCGGTCAGAAGACCGACAACCAAAATCAGCCTCATGCCGCCTCGCAGGTTCAACCCCAGATGGCTTCGCAAGGAGACAGCTGCACGGCCGACGACAAGGCCCACGACACCGACGACGCCAAACGCCAATTCAAGGATGACCCTTGGTTCGCCAAGTTGCCCCCCGAAGCGCGCAACGCACTCAGGGCTAAATCGCATCAGCCGGCGCCACGAGTTTACGAAGATCGTTTGAAAAAATATTTCGAGAACATTGAGAAATGAAACGGGGCTTGGGACTCGGGGCTGGGGACTGGCGACGCGCAAGCGGCATCGAGTGCCCGTTCTTAATTTCCGAACCCCGAACCCCGACTCCCGAACCCCTAGCTTGGAGTTACTGATGTCGACCGCGCCCGCAGTTTCCCCTTCCGCCGATGATGTCGCCGCCGTGCAGCGTTGCGAACAGGCTTACCGCCGCCTTCGCGATGAGCTGGCCAAAGTGATCGTCGGGCAAGACGAAGTGATCGAGCAGGTGCTCGTGGCGATCTTCGCCCGCGGTCACGCGCTGCTCGAAGGCGTGCCCGGCCTGGCCAAGACCCTCTTGGTCAGTTCGCTCGCGCAATCGCTGCACCTCACCTTCAAGCGAATTCAATTCACGCCCGACTTGATGCCCAGCGACGTGACCGGCACGGAGGTGATCCAAGAGAATCTTGAAACCGGCGCTCGGCAATACAAATTCCTCCCCGGCCCGGTGTTCGCCAATCTGTTGTTGGCCGACGAAATCAACCGCACGCCTCCCAAGACGCAGGCCGCCATGCTCGAAGCGATGCAAGAGCGGCAAGTTTCCGCCGGCGGGCAGGTCCACAAGCTGCCCAATCCGTTCTTTGTGCTTGCCACGCAGAATCCGCTCGAGCAGGAAGGGACCTATCCGCTCCCTGAGGCGCAATTGGATCGCTTTCTGCTCTTTGTCAAAGTGAACTACCCCAGCGGCGCCGAGGAATGGGAGGTCGCCCGCCGCGTGACGACCGGCGAAATGGGCGAGATCGCCCCGATCATGTCCGGCAATGACATCATCGAGATTCAAAGGCTGGTGACGCGCGTGCCGGTGAGCGATCAGGTGCTTGGGTATGCTTGGGCGCTGGTGCGCGCGTCGCGGCCGAACACGGCCGAGGCCACCGATTTCGTCAATAGGTGGGTGAATTGGGGCGCCGGTCCGCGCGGCGTGCTGACGTTGGTGACGTGCGCCAAAGCGCGGGCAATCCTCTGTGGCCGCTATCACGCCACGGTAGGCGACGTACAGGCGATCGCCAAGCCGGCCCTGCGGCATCGCATCGCGAGCAACTACGCCGCCCAGGCCTCGAACGTCGGCAGCGAACAACTCATCGAAATGCTCATGGAGGCGGTCCCCGCGGATCGCAAATACGAAAAACCGGCGGCGTAGCCGCCAGGTGCGAGGGGTGAGGGACGAGAGGTGAGGGACGCGCAAGCGGAACTCGCGGCTCTTTGTCCGTTTCCCTCGCCCCTCACCCCTCGTCCCTCATCCCTGACATGGCACGCAGTATTCTCTCCCGCTATCTCGATCCCGACGTTTTGAGCCGGATGGCCGAGCGGCATATCGAGCCGCGCGGGTTGGTGATGGGCAATTTGGCGGGAGCGCATAAGTCGCCGCTGGCCGGGTTTGCCGTGGAATTCGCCGGCCACCGCGAATATGTGCCGGGCGATGATCCGAAGCATATCGACTGGCGAGTCTATTTCAAGCGCGACAAGTATTTCATCAAGCAATACGAGATGGAAACGAATTTCGTTTGCCATCTGGTGATCGATTGCAGCGCGTCGATGCGCTACGGCGAGGACCGCGAGCAAAAGCTGTTGTATGCGGCTCAGATGGCCACGACGCTCGGCTACTCGATCATTCGCCAGAGCGATAAGGTGTCGCTCGCCACGTTCGACGATCGGCTGCGCGGCGTCATTCCGCCGAGCAATTCGATGGCGCAAGTCGTGCGGATGACGGAACATCTCGACGCGATCAAACCGGTCGAAAAGACCCGTCTGCCCGAGTGCCTCACGGAACTCGTGGGGCGGATGAAGCGCCGCGAGATCGTGATGGTCTTCAGCGATTTCTTCACCGATCTCGACGCTCTCGAAGCGACCTTGCAACGGATGCGCTATAGCCGCCACGAGGTTGTGCTGTTCCAGATCATGCACCACGACGAGCTGACATTCGAGTTCAGCGGCATGATCAAATTCCTCGGCCTGGAAGTGCCCGGCGAGTTGTTGGCCCAGCCCGACGACTTGCGCCGCGGATACTTGAAGGCGGTCGAGCGATTCAACGATCGCTTCGAGCAAGTCTGCCAGCGCAACGCCGTCGAGCGAATCCTTGTGGACACCAGCCGCAACATGGGCGAAGTGTTCGTCGACTATCTGAACAAACGGAGCTTGTTGAATCGAGGCCGGTGAACGTGCAAGAATCGTTGGAGTTCAGGCTTCAGCCTGTGAAGTGTCTTTCGCTCAATTGACGGCCCGCACGCTAAAGCGTGAACTCCAACTGTTGGAGTTCACGCTTTAGCGTGTTGCATGACGGAATACGAAAACCGGACGGGTCCGACAGAAAACAGTTTGCAATTGCAGATGGCGTGAGCTACCATCGGCGACATGGCGGCGTGCCGCTCCTGCGTAAAACGATAACCGTTTCTCCTTTTGCCCTTTTTCCCTTTGCGTTGCGAAAGCGGCGGATGTTGCCAAAAGACTAGCCCGCCGCTGGGCTTTGCTCGGCGCGCGCGATAAAAATTGACATCTGCACTTCCAGCACGCTTCAGCGTGCTTCGCAATGAGGTCGTCTTGATGCGCTACCCGACCATTGAGCGCCAGATGTATCGCTGGCGGCGAATGACGCCAGTCCAGCGCGAGCAGGCGTTGGCTTGCCGCAAACAGCAGCGACTCCCGCTGCATAGCCCGCCCCATTATGCAAGCGACACAAGCTTCTATCTGATCACGGCGGCATGCTACGAGCATCGCGCAGTCATCGGCCACAGCAGCGAGCGCATGGCGGATTTCGAGGCGTCGTTGCTCGAGGTCGTGCGGCAAAAATGCCAGGCCGTCCATGCTTGGACCATCTTGCCAAACCATTACCACGCGCTCGTCCAAGCCTTGGACGTTGAAGCACTGTTGTCGGCATTGGGACGGCTGCACGGACGAACTTCCTTCGAATGAAACGGCGAGGAACAGCGCCGCGGTCGAAAAGTGTGGTGCAATGCGGCTGAAACGGCGATGAAATCGGAGCGGCACTTCTGGGCATCCTTGCTCTACGTCTTGCATAACCCAGTCAAACACGGTTACGTCGAACAATGGCAGGACTGGCCATTCTGCAGTGCCGCCGCGTGGCTCGAAGAAACCGGACGCGAAAAGGCCGAACGAATGTGGCGCCAGTTTCCGATCGACGGTTTTGGAGAAAAGTGGGATCCGCCAGAGTTGTAAGGCTGGGCAGCACGCTGAAGCGTGAACTCCAACGGTTGGAGTTCAGCCTTTACGCCAGCCCTTTGTACTAGCACTTTTTCAACATATTGGGGATTATGGAGAACGCAGTCGTATAAATGTCACGGTAAATTCGGTAATCAGCGCCGTTTCACGCTCCGCCCATGTTCAATCGATGCGATTCAAATCGTGCGATTGCTGAACTCCAAGACGTTTCAAACTTGCTGAATCCTCGGAAACGTCTGGGATTCACGGTGTTTTGGATGCTAGTACAAAGGGCTGGCCTTTACGCTACTGTCCACGAGCTGACGCAATGCTAATAGACATCGTCGACGCTCGGCCGTTGGACGAGTATCGTGTTCATCTCCGATTTGAAGATGGTGTCGAGGGGACCATCGATCTTGCGAAACTGGTCCGCTTCGAGAGTGTGTTCGCACCGCTTCACGAAAAAGCGTTTTTCAATCAAGTCCATGTGAACTCGGAATTGGGCACCATCGAATGGCCGAACGGCGCCGACTTGGATCCCGATGTCTTGTACGCGGAAATCACGGGAATCCCAATCTCGGCCGAGCGCCGTAAATCATCTGGTTACTGAAACGGGAAACTGGAAAAACACTGTGTAATCATGGGTCTTCCGGCGGAGCAAATCCTCGCCGCAGCGTGTTCTCCGTGATCGTGCGTTCGACGACGAATTGCAGCAGGTAGTCCGGGCCGCCCGCTTTGTCACCGATTCCTGACAGCTTGAAGCCGCCGAAGGGTTGGCGATGCACAAGAGCGCCGGTGATCGGGCGGTTGAGATAGAGATTCCCGACGAGCATTTCGCGGCTGGCTCGCTCGAGATGGGCCGGGCTGCGCGAGAAGATGCCACCCGTGAGCGCGTAGTCCACGCCGTTGGCGATCGCGAGGGCTTCATCGAGATCGGCCGCGCGAATCACGGCGAGCACTGGGCCGAAGATTTCTTCTTGCGCGATGCGCGCCGCCGGCGTTACTTCCGTGAAAATGTGCGGGCCGATGAAGTAGCCCTTATCGACGAGCGAGCCGACATCTACGGCTAGCGCCTCGCGAGCTTCTTGCCGGCCGATCTCGATATAGCGCCGGACGCGATCGAACGCCTCGGCATCGATGACCGGGCCGACGTGGGCCGATGGATCCTCGGCCGGGCCGACCTTCAGACTGCGCGTGGCTTCGATCAGCCGAGGGAGGAATTGATCATAAACCGCGTCGAGCACGATCGCCCGCGAGCAGGCCGAGCACTTTTGCCCTTGATAGCCGAAGGCGCTTTTCACGACGCCAGCGACGGCTTCGTCCAGATCGGCGTCGTCATCGACGATGATGGCGTTCTTGCCTCCCATCTCGACGATCACACGCTTGACTTGCTTGATCCCGGACGCGGAGACTTCCGCGGCGCGGCGATTGATCGCCAGGCCGACATTCCGCGAGCCGGTGAAGGCGATCAGAGCGACGTCGGGATGCTCGACCAATGCCGCCCCGGCGACTTCTCCTTGCCCCGGTAGATAGTTGACGACCCCGGCAGGCAGTTTCACTTCCTCGAAGATCTCCATGAGCTTGGCGGCGATTACAGCGGATTGCTCGGCCGGTTTCATCACGACCGTATTGCCGGTCGCGAGCGCCGCGACGGTCATCCCCGTTAGAATCGCCAATGGAAAGTTCCACGGGGCAATGACGCCGGCCACTCCGCGCGGCAAGTACTCCGTGCGATTCTCTTCCCCCAGCAGATTGACCTCGTGCGGGGCGTCGAGCGCAATCGCCCCTTGGGCGTAGTACTCGCAATAGTCGATCGCCTCGCACACGTCGCCGTCGGCCTCGCGCCATTGCTTGCCGCATTCGAAGACTTCCCAAGCGGCCAGCTCGAAGCGCCGCCCGCGCATCGCTTCGGCCGCTGCGAGCAGGAAATCCGCCCGGCCGCGCGCGCCGAGGCGCCACCAGGCCGGCATCGCCCGCTTTGCCGCCGCCACGGCGTCGCCGATATGCCGCGCCTCTGCCGCCGCCGCGTAACCGACAGTCTGCGCATGATCGGACGGATTCTTCGACGCCAGCCGTGCCGTGGTTTCGACCGGCCGCCCATCGATCCAGAGCGGGTAATTCTGGCCGAACTGCGAGCGAACCGTGCCGAGCGCATCGCGCATTTTGCGACGATTCACCTCGGCGGCGAAATCTGCCAATGGCTCGTTCCGAAACGTTGCTGGGGCCGATCCACCGTGCCGAACCGATTCACCAATAGACATCGTTACCTCCTTCAATTCCCCGTCGCCGCTAGCTCGCGGCCGTTGGACATCCGCCGCTGGCGGCGCCAGTAACTCTTCCGCGGCCAGATGCTCGGCAAAACTTGCCCTCAGAAACGATTCGTTGGATGTGTTTTCAAGCAGCCTTCGAACAAGATACGCCATGCCGGGAATCAGCTCGCCGTAGGGCATGTAGATTCGCATCCGCTGGCCGAGATCGACGATCGCCTGCTTTTCCGGATCGGCCATGCCGTAGAGCATTTGAATTTCGTAGGAATTGGCAGGCAGGTCGAGGAGTTTCGCGACCGCGATGCCATGCGAAAGCGATCGAAGATTGTGGCTGCCGAGCGCCGGCCGTAGCAATCGTCGATTCTGAAATACGAATCGAGTCTGCCGCTCAAAACATGCGTCGGTCTCCCATTTGTGCTGGAAGACAGGGATCGGCCAGCCGTTGGATTGAGCGCGTACGGTCTCATAATCCCAGTATGCCCCCTTCACGAGACGGACCCAGATCGGAGTGCCGCGCAATTGCGTCCACTCAGCCAATCCCGCCAGGTCGCTTCCCGCATCGCGCAAATAGCATTGGATGACGATGCCGACGTGCGGCCAATCGCGGAACTCCTCGTCGGCCAGCACCGTCTGAAAGATATGCAGGGTCAGGTCCTTCGCCTCGAACGACTCCATGTCGATATGCACGTGAGCATTGTGACGGCGGGCCGTGCGGAGCAGAGTGCGCAGCCGCTGGGCCACGCGCGAGGTCGTTCCATCGCGATCGGCCGGATCGAACTGGCTATCGAGCGCGGAGAGTTTGACCGAGACGTTCACCCGCGGAAGCGGCCCGCGATCATCGCGATCGATGCGGCTGATCTCGGGCCAGGAATTTACGGTCGGGGCGGTCCCTTCGATGAGTTGGAGATACGCAAAAAGATACCGCTCGGCCTCGACCTCGCTCGTCACGGCTTCGCCGAGGATGTCGAGCGTGAAGGCCCGCTTTTTCTGTCGTTCGGCGTGAGCGGCGGCCAGCACTTCGGCCGTGTTGGAGCCGGCGATGAATCGGCGGGCGTTGGCGGTCGCCCCACGGCGGGCCGCCGCTGCCAGCGCTCGTCCGGCCGGTGGAATGGTCCTGGCCACGTCCAACCCGATCCGTGCCGCGGCTGGTAGCCGCCCGCGAACTGGTCCCAAATACTCTTGCAAATGCTCGGTCACACTAGCGGTCGCGCCGAGCATCGGCAGGACGTCGACGAAGCGAAACATTTGGGTCTTGACGGACTCATCGCGCATGGCCCAAGCCATGATCCGATCGTCCCACCAGGCGCGCTGGAGAAACGTCGAGCGCCGTGTGTCCAAATGCGCGAACAACCACCGCCCGACCTCTTGCGTCGTCCGCTCGATGGTCGCCAGATCGGCGGGGCTGAAGTCGTCGGTGAGAATCGGATCGGGCACGTCTTGGGGCGGTGTTTCCGAACTGCGGCAGTTGTTGAGCGCGTTAGCGCCTCAATTCTATTCATTCGGCTGCGAAAAGAAGAATAGGCAAACTCGCGGCACGCCGCGGCATGCTATCCGCAACAGTCGTTCTTACAACAAATGCCGCGCCTTGATGTTCAGATAACTATTCACCAGCGGCGCCGTGAGTTCTTCGGGAAAGACGTCGAGCGAGAGCACTCCTTTGCTCGAGAGATCGGTGAGCACTTGATGCCGCCAGATGAGGATCTCGGCGGCGGCGGCGGCGCGATAGAGGGCTTTGTCGCGCGGTTCGGGTGCGTCGGCGGCCTCGAAAAGCTGCCGGTCGCGAAGCAGCACGCCTAGCGGCAGGTGCCGGCCTACGAGCGACGTGAGGTAGCGCTCGACCTGATTGGCATTCACCTCGTCGATCAGGTTGGTGATCAGCACGACGAGCGCTCGCTTGCGGCAGCGCGAAGCGAGATACAAGAAGGCCTCATCATAACGCGATTCGACCATTTGCGGAAAGCGATCGAACGACGCGTGTAGTAGCCGATTCATCTGGTTCATGCCTCCCGTCGGCGGCACGAAGCCGTGGATTTGATCGGAAAAACAGACCAGCCCAACCGAATCTCCCTGCTTGAGCGCGACGTAGCTCAGCATCAACATGGCATTGAGCGAATGGTCGAGCAGGCTCAAGCCGGCGGCCTCGTTGGCCATCATCCGGCCGCAGTCCACCAGAAACAGCAGCCGCTGGCTTTGATTGGCCTGAAAATCCTTGACTGTAAGCTTGCTGCGGCGAGCCGTGCTACGCCAGTCGATGTGCTTGTAGTTATCGTCGCGAGTGAAATCGCGGAGTCGTTCGAATTCGTTGTCCTGGCCGATCCTACGCGTCCGGCGAACCCCAACGAGGCTCAACCGGTTCGTGCGAGCCAGCACACCGTATTCGCTCAACTGCTTCATGTCGGGGTATACGTTCAATTCGTTTTCGATTGGATAATCGAGGTATCGCTGCCAAAGGCCGAAGCTGCTGCGAACTCGCAAATGAATTGCCGAAAGCGTGAACGCGCCGCGCCGCGCCGCCTGGATCGCATAGCGGAGCGTCGAGCGGCTCCGCGGCGCCAATCGAACGAGCAACTCTCGTGGCTCCGCGACCAAAGGCGCCGGCACACCGTCACGGACCCAGATTGCGTGCGTCCGCCGCGAGCGATTCGTGACCGTCAACTGTACCGGTTGCGGTTTCTTGAGCGACGCCACCCGCAGCATCTGCCGCTCCGCAAGGAAGTCGCTCGACCGCGGCAGCGTCAAAAGATCGATGACCGCCGCGGCAACGATTGCCACATCGATCGCCACCAGCGCGATGAACAGCGCACCCGACGTCATCAATCCAAGCGACAACAGCCCCGGCACGGTAAGCATCAGCACCAGCGGCTGGTGAGGATAGACCTTGCTGAGACGAGCCAACAGCACGAGCAGCGCCGCCACGATCGCAAACGAGATGAGAACGAGCGCGCTCACAGCCGTGGGACCTCGACCATGCGGACCAGCTCGCGGAGCAGATCGTCGACCTTTTGCCCCTCGACGTCCGCTTCCGCCGTGAGGATCACGCGGTGCCGCAGCGCCGGCAGGGCGATCTGCACCACGTCGTCCGGGACGGCATAATCGCGGCCGTAAAACGCGGCCAAAGTGCGCGCCCCCTGCACCAGCGCGATTCCCGCCCGCGGCGAAGCCCCCATGTGGAATTGCGGCCATTCGCGGGTCCGCCGCACGAGCGTGTTGATATATTCGATCAGTTTGTCGTCGACGTGGATCTGCCCGCAGGCCTTCGTTGTGGCCACGATCTCTTGCGGCGAGGTGACGGTTTGCAGGTCCTCGGCCAGTCGCTGGTCGAGGTCGACCTGTTGGCTGTGCATCTTGAGCACTTGCGATTCTTCCTCGGCAGACGGGTATTCGGCCACGATCTTGAACATGAAGCGATCGAGCTGGGCCTCGGGCAGGTTGTACGTTCCTTCGCTTTCGATCGGGTTTTGCGTGGCCAGCACGAGGAACGGCCGCTCGAGCTTGTGGCTCGTTCGCTCGACCGTGACACGGTATTCCTGCATGATTTCCAAGAGCGCGGCATGGGTCTTCGCCGGCGAGCGGTTGATCTCGTCGGCCAGCAGGAATTGCGTGAAGACGGGTCCCGGATGAAAGCGAAACTCCTGCGTTTTCATGTCGAAGATCGGCGCGCCCGTGATGTCGGATGGCATCAGGTCGGCCGTGAACTGGATGCGGCCGAACCGGCAGCCGAGCACGCGCCCCAACGTGCGCACGAACAGCGTTTTGCCCAGCCCCGGCACGCTTTCGATCAGCACGTGGCCGCTCGAAAACAGCGCGACCAAAGTGCCGAGCACCAATTCATCTTGCCCGATGTAGATTTTGCGAATCTCGGTTGTAATTCGGTCGAAGAGCGCTTTCGTGGCCGTCATCTGCCCGGAAGACGCCGTCGGAGGCAACCTCGGCAAGGGAGGCACTGGCATCGGTGGAGTGGACGGAGCGAGCACTGGCATCGGAGCCGCCTGTGGCGACGGGCTGAATGACG
Source organism: Pirellulales bacterium (assembly GCA_035939775.1). Classification (NCBI taxonomy): domain Bacteria; kingdom Pseudomonadati; phylum Planctomycetota; class Planctomycetia; order Pirellulales; species Pirellulales bacterium. The sequence goes on from DASZFO010000089.1 coordinate 47,378, forward strand.
CAGACGGCGGCGGCGACGGGGAAAGCGTTGGGACGCTGTTCAACGGCGCCGCAACCAACGTCGGATTCGTTGCAGTCGCTGGCGATGGCACCGTCACCGACGCCCGGCACTCCGGACACTGCGCCTGCTTTCCCGCGGCCACCGCCGTGATCCGCAACAGGTTCTGGCATTGCGGACAGCGAAACTCGATCATCGGCGGCGCCGGCGGCGCAACGGGAAGAGAAGAATCAGGCATGAAAATCTCTGATGGTTGCTGGCTTTGTCACTATGCACCGGTTATTTGCCACTCTTCATGTGCCGCTTGGCAGCCACGACCATGCCGGGCTCGCCGCGCACGTGCTCTTGGTAGTATTGCCAACGAGTCTTGGCATAGGAAGAGTCGCGCGTCAATTCCCAGTTCTCCGCCAGAGCGGCGACGTGGCGGGCGAAATCGGACGTCGGTGCGGGGGGAGGGTCGCGCGGCGGGCCAAAAATGGGCCACCGCGAGAAGCAAAACAGCAGCATCACGATTCCCCACTGAATCAAGATTACGCCGAGCGGCCAAACGCCCAGGACGTCGGTCATGCCGGCGGTTTCCTGATTATTTCGGCCGCCCGAATTACGAATCCGCGTCGGTTCGTCGGCCTCCATGAACACCACCCTCTTCGATTGCCCGACTTTGTCGATCAGTTTCGCAGCCAGCTTGCGATGCTCCTTGTTCACGAGCTGCAAGTTCACCAGAAACGATCCGTTGGCCACGACGATCAATTGACTCGTGGGCGCGAACAGCGGAATCCCCTGATAGTTCGGCGATTGAAACGCGCGACGGAAGGCAAGGATGTCGTCGGCATTTTGCGGGGAAGTCGACTTATCGGCGGCGTTCAGGGGGGCGGTCAACAGGATTTCCGCGTCGTCGTCGGTCTCGATCCGGCTGTTCAGCTCGATCTCGACCTTAGCGCCATCCACGCCGTAGCTCCAGGGACCGCCGAGCTTCCGCACATCGCGGTGCTTGGCCGTCGAATCGACGCTGAACCAGATGCACGCAGCATCCTCGGACATCGCGCGGCGGCGGGCGTTGAACTCCTGCGTAGCCTCCGCCAGCCGACGGTCCACCTCCGCTTGCAATTTGGGCGCGACCTGCGGCCAGATCTTCCGCCAATAGATCGGGGCGGCGTCGAAATCGCGGCCGATGTAAATCAGCGTTCTTCCCTCCTTCTGCTCGAGCCATTGCTGGAACCAATCGATCATTGGACCGTCGGGCGGGTTGAAATCGTCAGGAGCGTAGACGATCACGTCGGCCGAGTCCTTCAGGGATGGAGTCAAATCGGTCCCGGTGCGGACCGTGTGCCCCGCCTTGGCGAACATATCCGCCAGCACGCCATAGCCGTTGATACTTGATGCAAACCGCGTTTCGCTCCGCTGACCATATTGAGTCTGGAGATCGTCGTTAGGCGTTTTGCTGCATCCGCCGACCGCGATGCCTACCGCGATTGCGCATGCAATGATGTCACCCACCCGCGAACGCGCGGCGTTTCGTCTCCCCTCTTCCCTTGCGGGAGAGGGGCCGGGGGTGAGGGGTAAAGCGGCGCCGCCGAGGTTGCAACGACTGGAACAACCACTGAGCGCCAAGTGGCGCGTACTTCTCATGTCGCTGCCTGCTCGACGAGCCGATTAAAGCGTTCCACCTGATTCCAGCACGCTTCGAAGCGCTCGCGCGCGAGCTGGTGCTCACCGAAGAACACGTCTTCGAACGGCACGAGCGATTGGGCCACGATGCCATAGATTTCCGGCCGTCCCGTCAATTCGCGGAGGTATTGTCGATTGGTCTTCCCTTTCGCCAGCCGGAGCATCTGATTCTGGTCGAGCTTGATCAATTGGTAACTGTAGAGATAGATAACGGCCGCGTTGTAATTGCCCGCCTCGTATTGCCGCCGCGCTTCTTCCAATAGCCCGCCTTTCGTGGCGCCGATTCGAGTGGGCAAGGTCTCGAGGCGGTCTTCTTCAGTTTCTTCCTCGGCAGCGTCCTGCGAATCGGTTTGCTTGGCGTTGCGCGCCTCGCGCTCGAGAAACGCTCGAATTAGCATGTATGCGATCCACACCAACACGACGGCGATGGCGATCCAGGCGATCCACATCAGGGCCGGCGCGCTCACCGAGCCCGGATCGATCGACATCGACGGATCGTTTCCGCTGGACGAGCCGGAGCCCGATCCGTCGCCCGCCGATCCGCCGCCGTCGCCGGGCTGCCCGCGCGATGTCCATTTCCCATTCGGCAAATCGTCGGACGAATTATCGGAGCCGCGAAGTCTAACCGGCCGCACGTCGTCGCGATTCGAATCGTACCAGGGAAAACGTCCCGATGGGCCAAGCGCTTCGTGACCGGACTGAACCGCCGTGTCGGGATCGGTGGCGGCAAGTATTTGCCGTGGGCATCCCAGGCAGATCGACAACCAAGCGCCGACCGCAAGGGCGACGGACTTTCGCGACGCACGAATCATCAGGGCTCGAGCTTGCATGCCGTTCACCCGATGGCCCTCGTCAATCGTGCTGCCTCGGCACGGATTTGCAATTCCACTTCCCAACCCTCGCGGCGAATCCGCAGGTCCAGATAACTCAGATAGCGAGCCACGGCAAAAAAACTGGCGACGAGCCAAATGGCCGTCGGCACGTAGACAAAATACATCCACTCGCCAAACTCCCAATGGTGGCTGAACAGGCCGCACAGATACCAAATCGCGAAGCTCAAGCCGGCGGCCATCCCTGCGGCGAACAGCAGCGATACGAGCCAGCGACCAAACTGGCTACCGCGCGACCCGGCGTGAAGGACCTGGCTCCGCTGCCAGGTGGTGATCCGGCCGTGGCCCTTCGTCAATGGATTTCGCTCCAACAAAATCACCTCGTTGAGATATGGCCAAATCACGGACGGCATCCACCAGAAGATGATTCCCCACATGATCGATCCCGGCCCCATGAACAGTGCTGGCAAAAAGATGACGCCGCGAAGCAGGATTTGATAGAAGAACAACTGCGGGAGCGAATCGATCAGGTCACGGACGATCTGCCGCACGGGCGGATGATCGACGAACAAGGCATGTCCGAAATAGCGCGTCACGGCCGCGCTGGCCACGGGCATCTCCCACACCACGAGTACGATCATCATCCCGACGAAGAGAAACCAGTCTCGCTCGCCAAGTCGATCCCATACCTGTCGGAGCAGCAACCAGTTCAGAACCGCCAGCGGCAGCGCTCCGGCGAGGCTGGTAATAAACCACGGCAGCGCATACGCGCGGACCAGTTGCAGCGATAGATCGAGCACGTCGAGCAGATCGCGCTCGCGGATCGCGATGCGGGTATTGTCAAGCTGCATGGGTCGGCCCCGCTTCGCTCACTGGCAGCGGCCGGCTGCCCAAGACGACGACGTAAAACAGAATCGCTGCCGCCGAAACGATCGCGACGAGCACCTTGAAAGCGTATGGGATCGCCGAAGGCGAGACAAAGCCTTCGATCGGCGCGGCAAGGAAGAAGAGGGCAACCGCCACGCCCGCCGACGGCATGGCCTCGCGACCTGCCTGCCGCAATGCTTCCGCGCGGCTCAGGCCCTTGGTGTCGATCATCGAGAACCCAAGCCGCATGCCCGCCGCGCCGCAAAGCACGACCGCCGACAACTCGAACGGCCCATGCGCGGTCACGAAATCTGAAAAAATGCTCCATTCGCTGACCGTCGACATATAGCCGAAGACCGCTCCGATTTGCGCCGCGTTAAACACGAGCGCGACGAGGCCGCCAACGCCAAACACCAGGCCGAAGGCAAAACATTCCAAGCCGATGGTACTATTGTGCGAGCTATAAAAGGCTTGCATGAGCGCGGAGAGCTGTCCGTTCCGTTGATCGAGTGGCTTGGAATACATTTCCTGATACTGGTGCAGATTGCTCTTGCCGACGAGCGCTTCGGCGTACTCTCGAGACTGTCTGGCGAAGAGCATCGACGCGAGAAACAAGCCCCAGAAGATAATGAACGAGATCCGCAAGAACTTGTCGCGGAAAAGTCGTTGGGGAACGGTCTGAAATACTTCTTGCCACCATTTGCCGACATTGAACCGGCGGCTGCGATAGAGTTGATTGTGCGCCCGAGCGACTAATTGGTGCAGATAGAGCACCGTGTTGGCCGGCAATTGGTACGAATCCGCCAACGCTAAATCGGCGCAGGCCGAACGATAGAGCGATGCAAACTGGGCAATGCCCGGCCCGCCCAGACGTTTTCGCCCGCGGCCTTCCATCTTCACGCACAACAGCTCGAGGGCCCGCCAGCTTGTCCGGCGTTGTTCGAGGAGTTCGACTACTTTCATAGGAAGGGGACTGGGGGCTGGGGACTGACGATTGGAAAATCACACCATTTGGTCGAGCAGGTTGTGGACATCGGCGGTTCGAGTTTGGCCGGCGGTAATGGGGGGTGGGGCAATACGCGGCGGCACGGCGGCTTGGGCCTGTTGCCTTTCGCCGGCTTTGTTGGCGACGAAGATGCGATAGTAGACGGCGCACAGCAGCAGGTCGTGGCTCGTCTGCCGCGGCAGATTGAATCGCTCGCAGAGTGGTTCGCCTAAATGTCGGGCGATCTCTGCCCGCCGGCCCCAGGCGAAACCGCCGCGACGCTCGACGTAGACCGAGAGAGCACGAGCTAAGCTCCGGCTTGGTTCGAAGTTGACTGGAATCAAATCGGCCAGGCGAATCGCCTCCGGCTCGGTGACCGCGGCCACGCCGTAGAGCCGCGGACTCTCTTCGACGACCACCATCGTGCCGCTTGCCAAATCGCCCAGTCGCTGGAATCTCTTATTGGACGCAGCAACAACCAGGCCGAGCTGGTACGTGAACGTCGGCAACGCATCAACGGCCCGCAGCACATTCCGCAGCACGGCTTGCAAAGCGTCGATCGGTTGGCCGTCGTGCGAAACGACGCGCAGTCCCATCGCCCGTTTCCCCGGGGTTTGACCGTTCCAATATGCCTCGAAAAAACCGCCGTAGAACCAGTCGACAAAAAACCAAATGTACGGCATCAAAGCGGCGCCGACCAAGAACCCGATATGCCACGACATCACCGCGAAATATCCAACCACGAGGATCACGCCGGCTCGGATCAGCATGTCGATCAAATAGGCCGGCAGCCGGCGGAATGGCCCCGCCACCCGGTATTTGAACGCAATGTTCTCAGGCGTGACGATTTCAATCCGCGAATCGAGTTGGTCTGGCGGTTTCGACAAGGAAGGGGCTGGGGATTGGGGACCGAGGGAAAACACTATTGGATAAGACAACGACGTGGCCAATCCTTCGCTGCCACGGATCGCCGCTCGTCAAATGACGCTTATCGCCATTATTCGTTCCGCCGCGCGCCCCCGCAATGGGAGGCCGTTTTCCGCTCTGGCAAGCTGCGTTGCCGATCGCGTAGAATCGAACTGCCGTCGGCTAAAACACGTCCATAGAAGGATGAATACCATGAACCCGATGATTATTTTGCGGATTGGTCGAAATCGTGTTGCGGTCGCGGCGATCATTGGCCTTTGCTTGCATTTAGCGATCGGCGGAAATGCCGCTTTGGGCCAGACGGTCTCCCGCTGCGGGCAAGGATGGCTCGAAACGATCGACGGTTACCCGGTGCTGCACCTTAAAGGCACACCTTACGAAATGGGCTTTCAGCACGGCGCGCTGCTGAAGGAGTCGGTCCGCCAGAATATGCACAATATCCTCGATATCGAGGGGAATACCGACATCAAGTTCGGCCCGCTCACCGTCAAGCCGCGGCGGTTGATGGACACGATCCCGATCGTCGAGCGCCCCTACGTGCCCGATCGCTACATTGACGAGATGAGCGGCCTGGCTGCCGGCGCCGATTTGAAACGAGACGACATCGTCGCCGGCAACTTTGTGCCCGAGCTGTTTCATTGCAGCGGGTTTGCGATCATGAATTCGGCCACGACCGATGGCACTCTATACCACGGCCGCGTGCTCGACTACGCGATCCGCTGGCATCTCCAGGACCACGCCGTGCTGATCGTGGCGGAGCCGGAAGGGAGCATTCCCTTCGTGAACGTCAGCTATGCTGGATTCATTGGCTCGGTCACCGGGATGAACGCTCGGCACGTGTCGATCGGCGAGATGGGAGGAGGCGGCACGGGGCATTGGCGCGGAATGCCGATGGCGTTGTTAGTGCGCGAGGCGCTCGAAAAGTCCGGCGATTTGGACACGGCCATCGGCGTCTTTCGCGACCATCCGCGGACGTGCCAGTATTTCTACGTGGTGGCTGATGGCAATACGAATCGAGCCGTCGGCATGGAGGCCTCTTGGAACGAATTCCACACCGTCCAGCCGGGCGAACCCGATCCGCTGCTTCCCAAGCCGGTCAAGGACTGCGTGCTGCTCTCCGCCGGAAGGAGATATGAGGAATTAGTTGAGCGAGCGAAAGCGGGCCATGGTAAGTTCGACGCGGCGGGCGCTCTGCACCTGATGGATTGCCCGGTGGCCATGAAGTCGAACCTGCACGACGTGCTATTCGCTCCGGCGAGCACCAAACTTTGGGTCGCCAACGCGTCGGCCGATTGCAAGCCCGCCGCCGAGCAGCCCTATCACGAATTCCAACTCACCGAATTGCTCGCCCGCAAGCCCAATTCAACAGCAAGGGAGATTCCGCTCGTCACGGCCGTGAAACTGAGCGACGCGAAAAGCCCTGCTCTCCATGCGGTCAGTCCATGATCAAGGAACATGAGAGAGTTGTCATGACGACCTCCGTGCCCGAAGAATCGCTCGAAGCGGGCGATGTGGGAACCGTCGTTCATGTGTACGAAGGGGGCGAAGCGATTGAAGTCGAGTTCGTGACCGTCGCTGGTCAAACGACCGCTGTCGCCACCTTAGACGCGGCGCGAGTGTGACCCGTCACCTCGCGCGACATGCCTCACGCCCGACAAATCGACTTTGGATAACGGCCCGCTCGGCATCCGTTCTGGCACGCGCCATGGAATCGCGATTGTGAATTTCTGCGGAACCGCCGAAATCTTGAACGCTCGAGGAATTCGGTAACCCGTCCGCAGCTTTTCTCATAGCTGCATTCTGGTATTATCAACCTACATGCCGCTCACACTAAACGAAATCCGCTCCCGCGCCATTTCTTTTTCAAAAGAATGGAGAGGCGAGACGAGTGAGATTGCCGAAAAGCAGTCGTTCTGGAACGAATTCCTGAATGCCTTTGGGATCCATCGGCGGCGCGTGGCGACGTTCGAGGTGCCGGTCGAGTTGCGCGACGGCAGACACGGTCGAATCGATCTGTTTTGGCGCGGTGTATTATTGGTTGAGCATAAGTCGCGCGGCGAGGATCTGACGGCCGCGTTCACCCAAGCCGCAAATTACTTCGAGGGTATTGCCGACGAGGATTTGCCGAGATTTGTCATCGTGTCGGATTTCGCCACGTTGCGGCTCTACGATTTAGAGGGCGAACAACCGATTGAATTTCCGGTGGAATCGCTTCACGCCCACGTCAACGATTTTGGGTTCTTAACCGGACATACGGCGCGACCCTTTCAGGAGGCTCCGCAGGTCAACGTCAAAGCGGCCGAATTG
>DASZFO010000090.1 GCA_035939775.1 Pirellulales bacterium
AATCGGATGGCTCGGAGGCCTGGAAGCTCGCGGGCACTGCCAAAGCCTGGAGTTCGCCCATGCTCGTCGAGGTTCCTGGCGGCCAGCCGGAGGTCGTGCTAAACCTGGCGGGCAAATCGAGCAAGATCATCGGCGTCGAGCTTTGAGTTGTCCTGACTGGGCCTCTGGCAGCCGCCGCCATTTTCTTCTTGCTTGCCGGAGGGCGGCGACTTTACACTACCAGCACCAGTCAACCAATAACCTGGACGCCTGGCAAGCCGTCAGTTTCTATACCAATTGGAGGTTGCGATGGGGCGCACAAAGTTGCTCTTGGGCGCGCTGGCCCTCGTGTTATCGGCCGGCCATCTCTATGCGGACGATGTGAAGACAGATGCGTTCTTCACCACCAAGGACGGCGTGAAAATCCATTATGTGACCCTAGGCAAGGGCACGCCGATCGTTTTGATCCACGGCTACACCGGCAACGCCGACGGCAACTGGTTTCGCAATGGCGTCGCCCAGGCTCTGGCCAAAAACCATCAGGTCATCGCGCTCGATTGCCGCAACCACGGCAAGAGCGACAAGCCCCAGCCCGGCGGTCCCGGCAAGGCCGACGACGTGGTCGAGCTCATCGATCACCTGAAGATCCAAAAGGCTCATTTTCACGGCTACTCCATGGGCGGCATGATCGTCGGCCAGCTCATGGCCAAGATCCCCGATCGTTTCATCAGCGCGGGCTTTGGCGGATCGGGGATCGCCGAGGTCGACCCCGAAATGCGCGCCAAGGTTCCAGTCGACAAAAAAGGGCGCGACCCCAAAGAAGATGAAGTGAGCCGCCAACTCCGCATCCGCCGCGCCATGGACAACGGCGCCACACGGGAGGAAGCGGAGAAGCAGGCGAGTGCCCCGCCGCCGGCGCGGCCAGCCGGCCTCTTCGCCCGCCCCGCCGGACCGAAGCTCGACTTGACCACCATCACATTCCCTGTCATTGCGATCAACGGCGAATTCGACGGCCCCAACGCCAAGACGCATCGCATGCAGCGCGAGCTCAAGAACTTCAAGAGCGTCGTACTGCCGGGCAAATCGCACCTGACGGCGATCGCTTTTCCCTACATGCCCAAGGAGTACCTCGAAAGCGTCGTCACGTTCATCGACGCCAACGACCCAAAGTAATCATCGGAGTCGCGCCATGAGAATTCAGCTCGGAGGCGTGCTCGGCCTGCCTGTCGGCCACGCCCGGCTGCGCTTCGGCCCTTATTCATCCCCTGACGGGTCATACATCCCGGGAACAGAAATGTTGTTCAGGCGGAGATAGACGCACAGGATCGCACGGTGGTGGATCAGATGGTTGAGGACGAAGCCTCGAATCAAGGCCGCTCGCGGCATGGTGAATATCGTTGTTCCCGCCTTGAGCAGCGACCACGGCTGCGTCATCTGGTCGTCTTTCACTGCCGTGATCGCCTTCCTGGCCGCGGCGACGTTCCGATCAAATAGGTCGAGGATCTCCTGACAACTCGTCAGCTTCGGGGACTGATAGGGTTCGCCTCCGATCGGGGCGAAGTCCCACGAGGGTCCCGTGAGCCACCCTTCAACCCAGCCCAGAATCTCGGCGAGGTGGTTGGCGTTCCAGCCGATCGTGTGGGATTTGGGATGGGCTTGCCAATCCAGCTTGTTCTCGGGAACACGCTCCAGCACCTTCCGCGTGTTCGTCATCTCCCGGTCGAACTCGGGTAGGATCGTTTCGGCGTAGTTCATGAGGTCCACCTCCCCATAGGGAGAATGTCGAATGCTTTTGGCCGAACTTGTGATTCTCTAATCAAATTGCACGAATAATAAGCGGCCGCCGTAGGCTCGTCAATGAGCGAAATTGCCAATTTTGTCAACGGGTTGCGGCCATTTCAGAGGTGCGAATTGACCGAGCAAAGCTTGTGCGAGGCACGGCTAAGGGCAAGAAACTACTCGATCACCACAAATTCGCCTGCACGGAACAAGCAAGTGGTTGAGGCCCTTTGACTGTTCATCACGAACGCAACGTGAATGCGCTGCCACTCCAACACGATCGGGAGAGCCAACCGCGGCTGAGCTTATTGCCGCGACTGTTCGTGAAGACGTGGCCCTGGTCGCCGGAAAACACGGCGTCGCGATTGGAACGCATCCAGAGCAAAAGCCTTATCCGCTGAGTCGTCCCGCGCCATCGTTCAGGGAGCGGGTTTAGGGCCCATCTCGAACCGCAGCACGCCGCCGCCGGCGATTTCATCGTGCTTGAGCCAGCGGCGGTTGAGCGGCGTGCCGTTGAGCAGGATCTTTTGCACGTACACGTGATCGCGGGCAAAATTGTCGGCGACGATGGACAGACGCTGCTTTCCGAGGTTGATTTCGGCCCGCTGCCACAACGGGCTGGCAATTTCGTAGCGGTCCGTCCCAGCGGTGGGAAACAGGCCGATCGAAGCGAACACGTACCATGCCGAGAGGCAGCCGCCATCGTCGTTGCCGTCCAAACCGTTCTCCCGATCGCCGTACTTCGTTTCGAGAATCCAGCGTGCCCACTTTTGCGTCCGATCGGGACGCCCCGCGCTGTTGAAAAAGAACGCGGCGTAAAGGTCGGGCTGGTTTCCGTGCCAGTAATACGCGTTGGGCAAGGCCCCGACAGCCGGGGTGGATTTGGCGAAGAATTGCTCCAGTTCCTCGACGAAATAGGCAGGGCTCCGGAACAGGGACACAAGCCCAGGGGCGTCAAACGGAACCGCCCAGCGCCATTGCAAGGCGCTGCCTTCGACATAGGCGCCCGTGTACTTGCCGCTGGGGTCCTGATAGGTCAAGAGCTCTGGTCGAAAATCGGCGAAGAACGTGCCGTGGGCATCGCGCGGCTGGAAGTATTGGGTCTGGGGATTCCAGAGATTGCGATAGTACTGCGCGTGCGCGGCGAACCGTGCGGCGTCTTCGCGGTGGCCCAGCGCCTCCGCCAGACGAGCTATCGCGTAATCGGCATAGCAGTACTCCAAGGTGCTCGCCACGGAATGGCGCATGCGGTCGGACGGGCAATAGTGGAAATGCAAATAGTCCTCGATCCCGGCCCGGCCCGAAAACCGCGTCTTCTCCGTCGGGCCCAGAGCCGTCTTGCGCATCGCCTGATACGCGGCCTCGACATCGAAATCGTGAATGCCCTTGAGGTACGCTTCCGCGACGACCATGTCCGCCGGGGTGCCGAACATCGAATTGGTGTACCCATTTCCCGACGGCCAGCGCGGCAGATAGCCTCCTTGCTTCGCCATCTCTGTAAGCGAGACCAGCATGTCGCGCTGCTCGGCAGGCGCAATCCACGTAAACAGCGGATGCGTCGTCCGGAACGTGTCCCACAACGACATATCGGTGTAGAAACGGAACCCGGCGGCCCGGTGTACCTGCCCATCAAAGCCAAGA
>DASZFO010000091.1 GCA_035939775.1 Pirellulales bacterium
GATGACGAATCTATCGAACGGCGAGCTGGTGCTGGGCAAGCTGTTCGCCAGCTTATTGCAGATGATGGTGCTGCTTACGGCGGCTGTCCCGCTCTTTTTTCTGATTGCCTTGTTCGGCGGTATTTCCTACGCACAGATCGGCTGGGTGTATGCCGTCACGGCGGCAACGGTCGTTGCGGCGGGAAGCCTCGGCTCGACGCTCGCGCTGTGGCGCGAAAAGACCTTTCAGACGCTGGCCCTGGTGTTTCTCACGTTGGTGTTTTGGCTTGCCGTCGGAGAGGTGCTCGTCGCGTCGGGCGCGTCCGGAGCCAGTTGGCAGGGAGTCTCGGCGGCGCTATGGGGATCGGCGCTTAGCCCTTGGCGGGCCGTGTTGATCGCGGCGCGCCCCGACTTGGGGCACGGGGGCGCACTGCCGTGGCTCGGTTCGCCGCTGAACTTGTTTCTCGCGGTCGCGGGGCTGGTGACCTTGGCCGCCAATGCGATCGCAATCTGGCGGGTGCGAATCTGGAACCCGTCGCGCGAGATTCAACTTCGCCCTGCCGAGAATGAAGACCTGTTTCAGCGGGCCGCCGACACAAGCAGCCAGCCGGCCGGTTCGGAGGCGAGCGCCGTCGCTTCGCCGCACGCCGCGCCGGGGAAATCGCGCGAGGTTTGGGATAATCCGGTCCTCTGGCGTGAAGTTCGCACCTGGGCTTACGGCCGCAAGGTGCTGGCGATTCGGCTGGCTTATATCGCGATCGCGGCAGCCTCGGCCTTGGCCCTGCGCGCGACGATCGCGGCCGGCGGCAGCATTCCGCTCGCGCTGGCGCCGATGGTCGTCTTGAGCCTGATGCTGGTCAACGCGTTGGCCGTGACCTCGATCACCACCGAGCGCGATCTGGGGGCGCTCGATCTGCTGCTGGTGACCGACGTGACGCCGCCGGAATTCATCTTCGGCAAGCTCGGCGGGGTTTTCTACGTGGCCAAGGAAATGGTCGTGCTGCCGCTGGCGCTTTGTCTTTATCTCTGGCTGGCCGGCGCGGTGACGTTCGAGAATCTCGTCTATCTCGGACTCTCGCTGGCCGTGATTTATGTCTTCGTCGCCACGCTCGGCATTCACACCGGGATCACGTATGTCAACTCGCGCAACGCCGTGGCAGTCAGCCTGGGGACGCTCTTTTTTCTTCTGGTCGGTGTGGCCACCTGCATGAGAATCATGATGTCGTTCAGCGGCTCGTTCGAGCTGCAGTTGACTCCGTTCCTCGTGTTCATGGTCGGCGGGGGAATCGGCATGTTCGTCGCGCTGGGCGTGCGAAACCCATCCGCGGCGATCGGCTGGGCATCTCTGGCCTGCCCGGTGTTCACGTTTGTCGCCATCACCAGCTTCCTGCAAGAACAGACACTGGGGGTATTCCTGATCGTGGCCGCGACCTACGGTTTCACGACGACCGCCATGCTGGTTCCGGCGATCTATGAGTTCGACGTCGCCACCGGGCGCACGACCGGCGGGGGCGAATGAGCTTTCGGACAATACGGAATTCATCCGGCCCGTCGGCACAACCGCTAGAACAGGCCTCCCCCGTCAATTTGACCGCTGACTTGCCCGAACCTAGGTTTCTGTGTGCGCTGTCCGTTGGCGGCCAGCCAGTTCGCTGACGGTCCGGTGCGATCCAATTGGGCGCTTATCTGGAGGCAGGCAATGAGCGATATGATTGAAACTCTGACGGTTCCGTTTGTCGATCGCCGCAACAATGGCAACGGCGATACCCCGGCCCGCGAGCGGCGGCAGTTCACCAATAGCCACGACGATTTGTCTCCGGGCGCCCGCGAGCTGGCTCAGGCCGTCGATCAATACAAGCTGGCCCGCCGCCGCCGCTTCATCACGTACGAAGAGATGTTGGAAGTGGTGGAGTCGCTCGGCTACCGGAAATAGCATTCGCAAGCCGTTCGACCATTTCGGCAGTGTGACCGCGGCTCAGGCTGATTCGCAACAGCGATTCGCCTGCCGGCACCGTTGGCGGCCGAATGCCGGGGACGAACAGGCCTCGATCGCGCAGCGCGGCGGCCATTTGCATCGTGGCGCCGGCATCGCCGATAACGACCGGAATGATCTGCCCGGCCGCATCGCCGATGTTCCACCCCTGCTCGCGCAATGACTGACGAAGACTTGCGGCCCTCTCCAAAAGCGCTCTGCGCCGCTGCGGTTCGTCTCGAACGATGTCGAGCGCCGCGATCGCGGCCGCCGCGACGGCCGGCGGGTGCGCCGTTGAAAAGACGTAAGACCTCGCCCGATTGCAGAGCCAATCGATGAGCCTGCGGCTCCCAGCGACGAAGCCGCCGGCACTGCCGAGCGCTTTGCTGAGCGTGCCGACGCGAATCGGCAATTCGGATTCCAGGCCGAAGTGCTCCGCGACGCCGCGGCCGTTCGACCCGAACACGCCAATCGCGTGCGCTTCGTCCACCATCAGCATCGCCCGATGCCGGCGGGCCAGTTCCACCAAATCGGCCAACGGCGCCAAGTCGCCATCCATGCTGAACAGCGTGTCGGTGACGATCAGCCGCCGCCGATAACGGGACGATTCGCCCAAAAACTCAGCGAGCCGGGCCATGTCGCGATGCGGATAAACCTGCACCTCGGCGCGCGACAGCCGGCAGCCGTCGATCAGACTGGCATGGTTCTTCTGATCGCCGAGCACCAGATCGCCGCGGCCGACTAGGGCCGCGATCGTACCGCTATTCGCCGCAAATCCCGAAGGGAAGACGAGCGCCCCCTCGGTTTGCAAAAACTCCGCCAGCCGCAGTTCCAAATCGCGATGGGAGCGGGAATGCCCCGTCACGAGCGGGCTGGACCCCGCGCCCCACCCTTCGCGGAGCGCCGCCGTATGCGCCGCCGCTACAAGACGTGGATCGCCGGCCAGGGCAAGATAGTCGTTAGAGCTGAAGTTGAGCAACTCCGCGCCACCGCTGCCGAGTGCCGCTCCGTCATCCGCTTCGAGCGAAACAGTCGGTCCCTGCGGTCCGCTGCGCGTCACAAGCCGCCGCCGCAATCCGGTTGCATCCAGTTGCCGCAATTCGTCGTCGAGCCATCCCAATTGGTTGTCAGACGCAGTCGGCATAGCACGCCTTGCGGTCGCGGCCTCAAGCGCGGCTAACCGTCTTGCGCGCCGGTTTTTTCGCCGGCTTTTTCACGATCTTCTTCGCGACTGCCTTCAAGGTCTTCTTCGCCGGGCGCGATGGCGCAGCGGGATGGGCCAGCCTCGAGATGGTCTGGAATTCCTTTTCCGTGACCGGCTGCACCGAGAGACGCGAGCCTTTGCGGAGCAACTCCATTTTGGCAAGGGCGGGGACAGCCCGCAGCGAATCGAGTCCGAGCGGCCGAGGAAAAATCTCTTCCAACCGTAGATCGACCATTTCCCAGATCGGATTGGACGGAGACGAGTTGATGTCGTGGTGCATGTTCTGCGGATCCCAGGCCGTCGAATCGGGATACGCTTCGCCCACGACGACTGCCACGCCGACCACGGCCGGCGGCTCGGTGCTCGAGTGATAGAACAGCACCCGCTCGCCGATCCGCATTTCTTTCATGAAATTCCGGGCTTGATAATTGCGCACGCCATCCCAAAAGGTCGTCTGCCTCGGGCTGGCGGCCAAATCCTGGATCGAAAAGCAATCCGGCTCGCTTTTAACGAGCCAGTAGCGCCTGGCATCCGGCATAAAATTGGTTCCCGCTGGTCTTTTTGCTCTATTACTACAATATGACTGGAGGGAAGGAGGGTGTGAAGGTACGGGGCCGCGAAAACGTAGAATGAGTCAGGCCCCGATCGCACATGGGGGTGGTTCTGAAGGCTCTCCATCCGCGCATTCCGACCCAGCACGAATACTCCGAAGTCAACCCCTATTAAGCACTTAGGGCCGATTATGTGAACTTCGGCGAGGTGCCTCCGTAAATACAGCAGGGTTCATTCTTCGCTTCCGAGCGCAAAACGCCCGCAAGATTTCTGCGTGGCGGGCAACTAATCTTGTAGTCATGACACCTCCGAGTTCATCCACCGCCTGCGATGCGGCGCGACGACCGGCCATCGATTGGTCGGCTGCGCTGGCGGAGCATGGGCGCTGGCTGCGCACGGTGGTGGTGGCCCGCGTCGGCGAGCCGCAAGCCGTGGATGAGGTAATGCAGGAGGTTTCGCTGGCGGCGGTGCGTTCGCGTTCGCCGCTGCAAGACGCCAGCAAAGTGGCGCCGTGGCTATACCGTCTGGCGGTGAGGCAATCGCTGCTCTACCGGCGGAAGCAAGGAAGGCGGCGGAAGCTGGTCGATCGGTTTGCTGAGCGGTTTCGTCCCACGGAACAGGACTCCCGCACGGCGGATCCCTTGGATTGGCTGCTGGCGGATGAACGAGAGCGATTGGTGCGAGTAGCGATGGATCGGATGCCGTCGCGAGAGTTGGAAATCCTGATGCTCAAATACACCGAGGGGTGGAGCTATAAAGATTTGGCCCGACATTTGGATATCGATCATAGCGCGGTCGAGTCGCGATTGCACCGTGCGCGAGCGCGGCTCCGCGGCGAGTTGGCCGCGCTGAATGTGATTGAGGTGAAGCGATGAACGATTTTTCGCAGGCTGAGCATTCTTTCGATCCGCAAACCTTGGATCGACTTGTCGACGGTGAATTGGCGGAAACGGAGCGGCGCGACCTTCTCCAGTCGCTCGATCAGCGGCCGGACGGATGGCGGCAATGCGCGCTGGCCTTCCTCGAAGCGCAGTCATGGGGACAGACGCTCACGCGATTCGCGCGGAATCCCATTCAAACCGCGGTGAGCGATGCGCCGGCTTCGGCCGCCATGGCGCTTGCGATTCAATCTGAGGGGTTCGATGGCGACGGGAATGTGCCGGCCCAGCGCGACGAGACGGCTCGCCGCGAGGCCGCGCATCATGCCCGCTGGCGCTGGTGGATGGCGATGGCGGGCAGCTTTCTCGTCACCTTCTCGCTCGGGATGTATGCCCAGCGCTATTTTCCTCCATCGCCCAATGCCGGACAGAATCTGACCACCACGATTCCGGGACCGACGGTGGGCAATTCCAATGCCGCCAGTGCCTTACAAGAGTTGGAAATGGTGGTGACCGCGCCCGACGGCCGGCAGCAGCGGGTTAAGGTTCCCGTGCTGGACAGTCAGGTTGCATCGTTCTTGCTTCAGCCCCAGACGCCTGCGGTGCCAGACGACGTGCGTCAGGCCATGGCTCGGGCTGGGAGCGAACCGCGCGTCCAACGGGAGTTCTGGCCGGTTCAGGTAGGCGACCGCAAGATGCTGATGCCATTTGATCGCGTCGAGATTGTTCCAGTTCGCGGCACAGTTCAGTGATAAGTCAGTGCGGTGATAGAGTGAATTGGTCGATCGGGGCCGTTGCGGAGAAGAGGCATTTTTTCCGTACGGACGGTCATAGTGTCAGGGGCGAGATGTCATGGCCCCGCGTGGCGGCGAAAGGGCGAACAGCTTTCGCCGCTGGCGGGGCCATCGGATTCATACATGAAAGGGAATTTTTATGAAACGCATTTGGTGGCGGCCATTTGCCGTAGGCGTGAGCTTGTTAGCGGCCAGCATCTTTCCTGGAGCCCATTCGATTCGCGCGGACGAGAAGCCGAAAGAAGGCCGTCCCGCCGATAGCGCCGATAGCGATGTGAAGGGAGCGCGGGGGGTGCCCGACGTCTTAATCGCCGAGCCGAGCCTTCTGCATGGTGAAGCTGTTTCCAGTTCCAACCATTACTGGATCGGCGTGATGTGCCAGCCAGCCGGCGAAACGTTGCACGCCCAGCTTCCCGATCTGCCGAAGGGCCATGGCCTGCTCGTTCAGCAAGTTGTTCCAGACAGCCCGGCTGCGAAGGCGGGGATTCAGCCAAATGACATCCTGTTCTCCGCCGGCGACAAGGGGCTGACGGAAGTAGCCGATTTATCCCGCGCCGTCGAGACTGTGAAAGAAACTGAACTGCCGATCAAGCTGCTCCGCGGCGGCAAGACGATAACCATCGGTGTTAAGCCCGCGGAACGCAAGCCTGTGGCCGCTTCGCCTGCTGGCAACGATGTCGAGAAGATCCAGAAATGGATGCTGCAATTGAATCCCGAAGCGGGGGGCGCGCCGGCGCCAATTGGGAACCTGCCGTACGTCGGGCGGCTGTTTCGCGCCGGGGACGGGAATACAGGATTCGCAATCGCATTGCCATCGGCAGACGGCTTGAAGCACGAACTGCCCGACGACCTGAGCATCGACATCTACCGCGAAGGGAAGAAGCCCGCCAAGATTTTGGTGCAGAAAGCCGAACAGAAATGGGAGGTCACCGAGGGAGACTTGGCGAAGCTCCCTGAGGACGTGCGGCGCGAGGTCGAACCGCTTGTGACTGGCGGCCCAGTGCAGATTCATCTCGGTCAAAACAACGGCGAGCCGATCCGGATCGTTACTTCGCCTGGTGGCGACAACCTGCTGTACCGCAATCCGGGCGAAGCCGAAGACCGCATCGAGAAACGGCTCGACGAGATGAGCAAGGGCTTGGACGAGGTGCGCGCGACGCTCAAGGACCTGCAGCGCCGCCATGACGGCGCCGACAAGCCGAGCAAGTAGCGCGGCGAGTCACTGGATTTCTATTTGGAATTATCGGCTGGAGCGGGGTCGTCCCCTTTGTTCGGCCGCTTGTCGGCTGCGGCTGCTCCGGCGGGATCGGTCGGCGTCGACGTTTCCTTGTCGGGTGTGGCGCCGGTCTTCGGCGGCTTGTCGGGCTTTGCTGCGCCCCGGCCGCTGTCTGTTGAGCCAGGACTATCTCGCGGGCCGGCACTCTCGCGTGAACTTAATCCGCGTTCGGCCCGCTTGTGTTGAAAATAAAGGAATCGCAATCGGCGGTTCATGTCGTCGCGCGGCAGTTTCATGAGTTCGTCGCGCTGTGGCGCCGGCAAACTTTCAAAGAACTTGCTCAACTCCTCGGGGTCAATGACGGGACCCCCTTCGCCCCCTTGGCGCGCGAAAAAGCGGGGCAGCGCTTTGATCCAGCCGCTCACCGTTTGAATCTGCTGCTGCTTGGTTTTTTTCGAATTGAGTTCGTCGCTGAACGGTTTTGATAGCCTGTCCTTCAACTGCTGAATCTCTTTGTCTGAAACGTCGACCGGCTTGCCGTTGCCGACGTTCCCAATTTGCCATTGTCGCCAAGCGAACCCCGCGAGTCCGATCCGGCGGATGGCCGGATTGGGAGATTCAAGCTGTTTTTTCCTTTGTTCAGGAATCTCCTTGATGCTCATTAATTGCGTTTTGTGGTCGGCCGAAAACAGCTCCATCCATTTGTGCAGCTCGTCCACGTCGCGCGGCAGCAGCAGCGGACCACCGGCTTGTCCCGCCAGGCGAGCCTCTTGCTCGTGCCGAAGTTGTCTGATTCCGTGGATTCGGTCATCCGGGTTGGAGGCCAGCAGGTCAGCCCGCTCCGTGGTCAAAAGCGTCTTTAACCATTCGTGAAACCGGGCCATAATCCGCCGCAGGCGATCGGCTTGCGGGTCGCTATCGACCTGCACGTCCAAACGGCGAAACCGCTCTTGATCGTCGGGCGACAGCGATTCGAATTTTTCGAACTTGGCGAGCAGTTCTTCCTTGGTCTGCGCACTCATTCCTTCTAGCCGCTGGCGCCGCTCGGCCAGCGAATTCGGCACGACCGGCAATTCCGGCGTTTCCTTCGCCCCGCGCGCTTCGTCCCGCGGCGCAGCCGCGTCCGCGGGCTCGTCCGTAAACAGGCCCTCGTCGTTGAGCCTTTTCAGAAATGCGATATCGCCGACATGCTCGTAGACCTCGAGATTCTCGATCACGGGCAGATCGCCGAGCAGTTTTTCATTGGGATCGACCCAGAGATTGGCCGCGGCCACAAATCCCGCTGCGCCCGCCACCAAGGCCAGAACGCCTCCCCACAACCAGCGCCGGCGGCGATGCCGCGGCTCCGCGGACTGTTGATTGGCCAGCTCTTGCTCGACCGCGACGGCCACCATTTCCACCGTGCTGCGAGTGAACGTGTCGTCGGCGGCCGACGGTGGAAGATTGTCGAGCAAATCCCAGCTTTGCGCCAATTCCTGCAAGCGGCGCCGGACGGGCTCGTCGGCCGCCAGCCGCTGCTCGACCTGGCGCGCAGCCTGAGAGTCGAGTTCGCCGTCCAGATAGGCGACCAACTCCTCGTCGAGCAGCTCGGATTGACTCTTATCGGATTGCTGCATTGCTGAATTGAAAAATCGAACGCTAGGAATCGGGGCGGGAGACAAGGCCGTTGGTTTCACCGGGCTTGCCGTATGGGTTTTCCACTGCCGCGCGGAGTTCGCCGTTTTGCAAATAAGGTTGCAGGACCTCGCGGAGATTGCCGCGCGCTCGGGCCAACAGCGATTTGACCGCCTTGGCGGTCATTTCCATCGTCTGGGCGATTTCCTCATAGCTCATGCTCTCGAATTTGCACAGCAACACGGCCATCCGCTGCCGATCGTTCAGCGTGCCGACGGCCTGGCGAATCACGTCGCGCATTTCGGCCTTGTCGATCTGCCGGGCCGGCATTAAGCCGCTGGCGGCTAAGGCGATTTGATCCAGGCCGAATGCCCCGGTCGATTGGCTGTCGTTGGTCGCCAGGTTGATTTCGCGGCGGCGCGATTGATCGCGCAGGGCGTTCGAGGCCACGTTGTTGGCGATCGTGAACAACCAGGTCGAGAATTTCGCCCCCGGCAAGTATCGTTTTCGGGCTCGATAGACCCGCAAGAAAACGTCTTGGGCCAAATCCTCCGCCAGCTCGCGATGCCCGACCAGATGCTCCAGCACCGTGATCAGCCGGTTCTGATAGCGCAGCATCAACTCCTCGAAGGCGGCGGCGTTGTCGTCGCGCACCTCCAGCATCAGCCGCACATCCGGATCGTGCAGCGCATAGTTCTTGGTGGATGATTCGCTAACAGACAAACCCAGCCTCACGCGTGCGAACGGCCTATGCCTCCATGCTGATGGACTTCTCCACCTCCCAATAAGTTTAGAAGAATCGGCAGCAGGTAGCCAGTCGGAAGCGCCCGTTAACCCGACTCTAATTCGATCGATTATAGCTGGATCACTCGAACGGAACCTGGTTGCCCGCGCCCGTCGCGTCGCCGATGGCGGAATTCAAATGAATTCGGGCATGTTTCTATATGGGAATGTCGCCGAACCGGTCGCCGTTCAATACCTGGGGGGGCTATAATGAGGCTCAATTTGAGTTCACGACTTAGAACATTGAGCATGGTGGTGAATGGCCCCTGGCGATTCGATCACTCCCTGGCTCAGCCTGCTGCGCGACGGACATCCCGAAGCGGCCCAACGAATCTGGGACCGCTATTTCGCGCGCTTGATGGGCTTGGCTCGTAAGAAACTCGGTGGCCGCCGGCTCGGTATCGCGGATGAGGAGGACGTGGCCATCAGCGCGCTGAACAGCTTCTGCCGCAACGCCCGCGAGGGAAGGTTTCCGCAATTGGCCGATAGCGACGGCCTCTGGCGGTTGCTTATCGTGATCACGGCCCGCAAGGCGCTGCATCTGCTTCGCGATCAAGGACGACATAAGCGCGGCGGCCGGGCGCCGACAGGCTCGGCGGATTCGCCGGATCGCCAACAGGCGATCGACCAATTAGTCGGCAACGAGCCGACGCCCGGATTTGCCGCTCAGGTGGCGGAGCAATACGAAGGCCTGCTCGGCCTATTGGACGCCGATCAACGGACGATCGCGATCGCCAAGCTAGAAGGCCTGACGAACGCGGAAATTGCCAAGCGGATGAACCGTGCGCTGCGGACGATCGAGCGCAAGCTGCAACTGATTCGGGCGGTGTGGGAACACGCGGAATTGTCATGACGAGAGAACCGCCCGATCCCGAACCGGCCCTATCGCTCGACACCGCTCGGCACGTCGATCGGCTGTGCGATGCGTTCGAGGCGGCGTGGATCGCCGGTCCGCAACCCAAAATCGACGACCATCTGCTCGGCACGTCGGACGGGTTGCGCCGAGAACTGGTCCGCGAGTTAATCCAGATCGACTTGTTTTATCGCCGACAGCGGGGAGAGAATCCTCAGCCCAGCGACTACCAAGAGCCGTATCCCGACATTGACGTGGGTTGGCTGAAGCTGGTTATTGCCGCCGCGGGGCGCTCACGCGGCGAAAACTTCGGTCGATCAGAATCGAGCGACTCTCCTACAAATGGTTCGGACAAACCGCGCGCGGCACGTGGCCAGATTGGCGCGCTCCGCTACTTTGGCGACTACGAATTGCTTGAGGAGATTGCCCGCGGCGGGATGGGCGTCGTGTTCAAAGCCCGGCAGGTGACGCTGAATCGTATCGTCGCGGTGAAGATGATCCTTTCGGGTCTCCTGGCCTTGCCCGAGGATGTGGAACGATTCCATGCGGAAGCCGAGGCGGCGGCAAACCTCGATCATCCGGGCATCGTGCCGATCTTCGAGGTCGGTGAGCACGAGGGTCAGCATTATTTCTCGATGGGTTATGTCGAGGGCCGAAGTCTTTCCGCCTTGGTGCCCGAAGGGCCGCTGCCGGCGCGCGAGGCGGCGCAGCTCGTGCGCACTGTGTGCGATGCGGTGCAATATGCCCATGAGCACCAGATCATCCACCGCGACTTGAAACCGGCGAACATTCTGCTCGATCGCGATGGCCGGCCCCGCGTCACCGATTTCGGTTTGGCCAAACATCAGCAGGATGATTCGAGCCGGACGGCGACCGGTCAGGTGCTCGGCACGCCCGCCTATATGCCGCCCGAACAAGCCGCCGGCAAGCTCGACCTGGTTGGCCCGACAGCCGACGTTTACGCCCTCGGGGCGATTCTCTACACGTTGCTGACAGGCCGGCCGCCGTTTCAATCGGCCAGCAGCGTGGACACGCTGCGGCAGGTGCTCGAAAAGGAACCGCTCGCGCCGAGCGAGCTGACCGCCGGCGTGCCGCGCGATTTGGAAACGATCGTGCTCAAATGCCTGCAGAAGGCGATCCCACAGCGCTATGCGACCGCCCGAGCGCTGGCCGACGATTTGCAGCGATTTCTCGATGGGCGACCCATCCTGGCCCGGCCCGTCGGCCGCATCGAGCGCGGCTGGCGGTGGTGTCGGCGGAATCCGTTGTCAGCCGCGCTCAGTAGCGCTGTGGTTCTGCTCCTGGCAGCAGTGGCAGTCATTTCTACTGCTGCGGCAGTGGGATACCACTCTCAATTCACTCGAGCAGTGGTCGCCGAGAAAGCCGAGAAGGACGCCAAGCAAGATGCGCTCGCCAAGCTCTGGGATTCGTACGTCGTCGCGGCGCGAGCGGGAAGAATGAGCCGGCGGCCCGGTCAACGGTTCGGCAGCCTGCGAGCCATCGAGAAAGCGCTCTCGCTTCCGTTGCCGCCGGGCCGATCGAAGGACGAGCTGCGCACGGAAGCGATCGCCGCGTTGCTGCTGCCGGACCTCGAAGTGGCGAAAGAATTGCCCGGCCTTCCGCGCGGAACGACGGCCGTTGCCATTGACGCGGCATTCGAGCGCTATGCTCGCGGAGACTCGCAAGGCAATGTCACCGTCCGGCGCGTTAGCGACGACGCGGAGCTGTTTCAAATTCCCGGCGAGGGACCGATTTCGGATTACGGTGGCTTGGCCTTTAGCCCAGACGGACGGTTCTTAATGCAGGGCTGCGAGTCGCCTCAAGGGCTTCGCCGGCGCGTTTGGAAGTTGGATGGACCGCAGGCAGTCGATGTCTTGACTTGCTACCCACTATATGGTTTCGCGTTTTCCCCCGATTCCCGCGAGTTCGCCGCGTGCTTCCCTGGAGCTTGGATTCATCGATACGACCTGGAGACTGGCCGAGATCTGAACCGCTTTGGACTGGCGGGATTTGTGCCGACCTGGCTCAATTGGAATCCGCGCCGGCCGCAGATTGCGGCATGCGACGACCGGACAGCCTACCACCTACTGGATCTGGCAAAAGGAAAGTTCGGGGCAGCGGTTCCCGTGGCGGGAGCTATCTCGTGGTGGGATTGGCATCCCGACGGCCGCTTATTGGCTTTCGGGAACGTGGATGCGCACCCAAAGATCACCATTCTGGACACGTCGACTGGGAAGTTGGCGCTACCGCCCTTGGAAGCTCATAAGACCCAAGGCGTAGTCGTTCGCTTCAACCACGCCGGCGATCGACTGCTCAGCACGGATTGGAGCGGCCTTTGGCGCCTGTGGGACACTCACACCGGCCAATTGCTGCTGACTCAGCCGGCGGGCGGCGTTGAGCTGTGCTTTAGCCCCGATGATAGCTTGGTCGGCCTCGACGCCACGGCCCAAGGTCTGCGAATGTTTCGCTTCCGGAGTGGCAGCGAATTCTGCACCATCGTACACCGATTGAACTCGATCGCGGATGGGTACAAGGGCGACGACATTGTCAATTGCCAACTCGACCCGGATGGGCGGTTGCTGGCCATTCCTGCCCGCGATGGCGTTGCGGTGGTTGATGTGGTTCGCGGCGAGGAAATCGCTCTACTTCCACTGGGCGACAACGCGCCGACAGGAATAGAACCGTCCGGCGCACTGCTGACGCACGGCAGTCCCGGCCTACTTCGCTGGCCCGTAACTTTCGATTCCGCAACGGGCGAGCGTGTTTACGGGCCAGCGCAGAAGCTCGCCCCCACGATGACCCAGTTGCCAGGAGGCAGCGGCAAGTCCGCCGACGGTCGTGTGCTGATGTTCCCCGCGTCCAACATGGGGGCCGTCGAGCTACTCCTTCCCGAAGGTCAAGAGTTCCAATTGACTCCACAGGAAGATGTGCGGCAATGCGCGGTCAGCCCAGACGGCCACTGGGCCGTGACGGGGAGTCACGGCGCCATCAAAGGTCCGGCGGCAAAGATTTGGGACACACAAACCGGCCGGCATGTGCGAGACTTGCCGGTTGCAGACGATTGCTTCGTCTCGTTTAGCCCCGATGGTAAATGGTTGCTAACTACCGGCGGCGGCGCGCGGCTCTGGTCGGTCGGCACTTGGAACGAAGGCCCGAAGCTGGGGAACTCCGCGTTGCGGGGCGCGTTCTCGGCAGATGGTGCGCTCTTGGCCGTCGAGGATGTGCCAGGCGTGGTCCGGCTGCTCGTGCCAGATTCTGGCAAGGAAGTTGATCGGCTGACTGCGCCCGAAACGATCCGCCTCACCCCACTCTGTTTCACTCGCGATGGGAGGCGCCTGGTCTGCTGCGGGGGCGAGGATGAAGCGCTACACGTCTTCGACCTGGGCCTCATTCGATCGCAGCTCGCAGCGATGGGACTCGACGTAGACGCGCCCCCGTATTCGAGCGAGAGCGACACTGCGCCCGAAGCTGTCGCCGTTCGCATCGTCGGCACCGAACACCTCACCGGGCTCGCCTCGAGTCGCAAGGTCGCGACCGGCGCCAAGAGCGACTGGTCGCCCGACGCCACGAAATTGGTCGTAACGAAGAAAGAATCAGGAGCGATGCAGGACATGGGGTTGGAGGTACACGATCTTGTTAGCGGCGCGGTCCGTAATTTGGTCGCGCGCGGAAAAGACCCGGCATGGTGCCCCGCGACCGATGGTCCGATCGCCTTCGTCCGCGGGTCGGATCCGGCACATGAGGTTGTCTGGCTGGTGCGGCCGGATGGCAGTGAGGAGCGAAGGATCGGCGTCGGAGGTTATCCGCAGTGGTCGGCGGACGGCAAGACCTTGTACTTCCATTCGCGCAGCGCCGGGTCGATCATGGCGGTTTCACTAAACGACGCGCACGCTCAGCCGAAACACTTCTTCACGCCGAAGGAGTCTTATTATCCGGCCGTCTCGCCAGATGGAAGCCAAGTGGCCTATATCGGCGCTTCCCAAGGGCTGGTCGTCGTGAAATGCCCTAGCGGCGAAGTCGTGAAATTCCCTGGCCGCGAATTGGTCAAGAACTGGCCTCTTGGGAATATCGTCCACAATGGCTTGGTCGTTTGGCATCCGGATGGAAAACGGCTGGCGTACTGCGATTTTGGGACCGGTTCGGGAGTGTGGGTGGCGGACTTGCAATCGGGAAAGGTGCGTCAAGTCGTTGGCGGCAATGCCTGGAAACCAGCGTGGTCTGCCGACGGCAGGCACTTTCTCTACGTGATCAGTGACGACATTTACGCCGTCGATTCCGATAAGCTTCCGGCACCATAAGCCGGAATGATTTCTTCAGCGACTGCCAGTTTCTTGGCGGGGTTCTTCTCCCGACGGGCATTGAGGGGATGAAGGAGGGCTCGCGATCGGGATTGAAAAGCGCCCGTTGCAATCACCCATCCCCCCTCTTGTGATGGCCGGCACTGCCCGGCTCTTAAACCTTGTGGATGGCCCGCTGCCCTCGCCCCGGTCAGCGCCGCCAGAACCGATAGTGATTGATCTCTCGAAAACTCGTGGAGGATCTCATGGCCGGATCGACTCGGTTGGCGTCCCATCGCGGCAACATTCGGGCGACTGGCCGCCGCCGCAAGGCGCCGCGCGGCGACCGCCAGACGCGGTTATCCCTCGAGCGATTGGAAGAGCGCGCGATGTTGACGGTCGTGTTTCCGCTCCATAATGGCATCGTCGAGACCCATTCGAGCAGCGGAGGCTCCGGCTTGCAGGACCCGGTGGTGAACCTCATCTTCGCGGGGAATTGGGCCCCTTTCCAATCCGATGAGGGTCCGCTGACAAGCGCCCTTCAGTCAATCCTGACCGGCCCTTTCTTGACCGGACTGGAGCAGTATGGGGCCAGCGGGACAGCCCAATTGGGTCAGGTCTGGAACGATCCATCGCAGGCAACGCTCCAGGGCCCGACCATTGACATTAATAACTCGAATCTACAGACCTACCTCGCAAACTCAATCTCAACTCATAGCACAGATCCGGCGGCGACCGACACGTATCACGCGCCCATTTACGTCGTGATCATGGACCCCATTTTTTCGAACTTGCCGACGACCGGCACGTTTGTTTTGGGATTCAATGTTCCCGGCGCGTACCAAAACCCCTTGTTAGGCCCCAGCGCGCCGTCTGTCAATATCCACATGATCGAAGTCGGCACGTTCAACAACGGTGGGCATATCAACCAAGATGCTTTGACCACGATCTTTTCCCACGAATTGGCCGAAAGGGTCACCAACAATCGGTTTCTGTTTAACAATCCGTCCGATGGCAGTGGCGGTGACCAGGTCAGCGACGGCGAGCAAAACATCCCAGGCTACAATTATCGCCTGAACGGCTCTCTAGTCCAGGCTTATTGGTCGGACAACGAACAAGCCGCGATCGTGCCGGATGTTAATTATCCGTCGTCGATAGCAACCTTTACGCTTGCGCCAAACTGGACTAGTCCGGGGCCCAAGCAGAAGTTTAACGGCAACTACAGTCTGCTCGTGAACGCCGGCGGACAGCCGGTCACGATCAGCAGTCTCGCGGGAACTGCATCGACGCAAGGCTCGATTTCCGTATCGGTCGGCGGAGAGACCGCCACGTTTGGCTTTTCCGACGACCCACTGACTAGCATCACCGTCAACGGAAGCAGCAATCTGATCGTCAATGGCGTCAGCAGCCCGGCGAACACAATTACGGCGGGCAAGGCCAGTGGGCAGACCGGCGTCGGAGTCATTCAGGGCGCGGTTCCGACGCCGATTTTCTATTCTTACGCCAGCACGTCCTCGGTCGAGATCAACACTCAAGGCAGTGGCGCGACAATCAATTTAAAAGAAACCGGGGTCCCTCTCAACATCGTTTGCGGCTCGTTATTCAGCGGCACGACGGTGAATATTGGAGACAGCACCGGCGTTCAAGGCATCGCCAGATCGGTAACTATATCCGGCTTCGGCGTATCGATCACGCTCAACGATTCCACTGATCCCTCGCCGTCCGCCACGTATTATGTCGAAAATGAAGCTGGGACTCCCGGCTGGGGCGACGTGCGAGGCCTCGCCCCCGGCCAAATCAACTATCAATACGAATTCACCGCCGGTCTCACGGTCAACACCGACTCACCCGGTGCGAACGTGCTCGAAACGGGCGTTCCCACGACGATCCAGGGGCAGGCCGGAGTCGCCTCGACCGTTCAGGTCGGGGACAACAGCGGCACGCAGAGCATTCTGGGCGCGCTGAGCATCAACGGCCCGTCAAATCTGCTCGCCCCCAACCCCGCCGCGACAATCACCATCGACGATACGAACGATCCGCATGTCCGCACGATCCAAGTCGAAAACTCAACCACTCCAGGCTTCACGACGACCGGCGAGGTCGCGGGGATCGCCCCGGCCAATATTTACTACCAGTATTGGAACACCGTCAGCGTGACGATCAACACCGGAAAGGCCAACAACAATACGGTTGACGTGTTGCAGGACGGCGTAACGACGAACGTAAACAGCTTTGGAAGCTTTACCAGCAATGTCAATCTTGGCGACGCCAACGGCGTGCAGGACCTTCTCGGCGGTCTGAACATTGGGAGTAATCCGGCCTACTCGGGGGTGCCGCAGCCGGTAACCTCGATTAACATTGACGACACAGGCGACACCTCAGCCCAGTCGATAACCCTGGGCGACAATGTCCCAACAGGCCCCACTGATCCATACACAGTGGGCTTCATTAGTGGGCTCGCCCCGGCAAGTATTCACTACTTGTACGGTATTACGACCAGCCTGTCGCTCGTCACCGATGCCGTCTTTGGAAACACAATCAACGTGCAGGACTTGACGGTTGACACTTATCTAGTTGGTGATGCCGTCACGTACATCTCGTACGACGCTCCTGGCGGCGGTCCTATCGGCCAACGCAGCCTTAATGCCAATTTGTACGTTTATAGCTTGGAGAGTGGCACCCCGGACTCTGGTAACATGTTCATAACGCTGAACGACCTAGCGTCTGCTGGGGAGGGAGCAAAAGTGTACATTGTTGACACAACCTATCCGAAGAAAGAACTTCCCGGGGCCACCAGGTTTGTCAACGACAGTCCCTGGGGACAGATCATTGGCGTGGCTCCAGGCTTGATTCACTATGAATATGCTGACACGACCAGCGTGCTGATCGACGGCAACTCCGCCGACCAACTCACCAACAACCAGGATCAGGGCGTAAACGCCACGCCCGTTTATCTCAACGCGTTCCCGGTAATCACAAGCATTAGCCCAGCGTCCGGCCCGCTCGGCGGGGGAACCGTGGTGACGATCCACGGCACGTCCTTGGATGTCCCCGGGCGACTCGTGGATTTCGGTAATAACGCGGGGACGATCATCAGCGACTCGCCCACCGAGATTCAAGTCCGCTCGCCGGCGGGGAAAGCGGCGGGAACCGTGGACGTGAGGGTGAAAAACCTGGCCGGAAAGTCGGCCACTTCACCCGCCGATCAGTTCAACTATCTCAATCCGCCGATTGTTGCGGCGATCTCGCCTATGGCCGGGCCGCTGGCAGGTGGAAACGGGGTCGTTATCGCCGGCGATTTCCTCGGCTCGGCCTCCGCGGTGGATTTCGGGAATAACAATCCGGGCACGATCATCTCGGACGTGCAGGCCGGTCCCAATTCGCCTTTTTGGGTTCTCACCGCCACCGCCCCCGCCGGAGCAATCGGCACGGTGGACGTGACCGTGACTACACCGGGCGGCACATCGGCCACGTCGTCGGCCGACAATTACACTTACACGTCGGCCCCCGTGGTGAGAGGCGTTTCGGCGAATAACGGCGGGCGGGTCGTACCGCCTTCAGGGCCGCTGGCGGGCGGGACCACGGTCTACATCTATGGCGTTCTGAACAGTGTGACGGAAGTGGATTTTGGCCCGAATAAGGGCACGATTGTCGCCAAGAACGGTGATGAGATCGAGGCCACGAGTCCGGCCGGCGCCGCCGGCGCCGTGGACGTGACCGTCGTGAACGCGGGCGGCCGGTCGGCCACTTCGGCGAACGACAAGTTCACCTATATCGCCGCGCCGGTGCTGATCGCTGCCAGCACGTTTCCTTTCTCGGCGGTGACCCCGGATTTTGGGCCTTTTGAGGGGGGCACCGCGGTCACCATCACCGGCGCCAACCTAACCGGGGCCACGAAGGTGAATTTCGGCACGATCGCGGGCACGATCATCAGCGACACGGCCACGCAGATCGTCGCCGTCAGCCCGGCACAGCCCTCGGGCACCATCGTCGACGTGACCGTAACGACGGCGGGGGGCACGTCGGCCACGTTATTCGGCGACCTGTTCAATTACACGCTCGTCGCGCCGATTGTGTCCAGCGTAAATCCGCCGTCGGGACCGGTGGCGGGCGGGACGACCGTGACCATTACCGGCGCGAATCTGCTGGGCGCCACGGAGGTCGACTTCGGCGCTACCGCCGCCACGATCGTCAGCAATTCGCCCACGCAAATCGTGGTCCGCACCCCGGCGGAAACCGCCGGAACCGTCGACGTGACCGTGGTGACGCCGGGCGAACGGTCGGCCATTTCGGCGAACGATAAGTATACGTACTCCGCGAGCATAGTGCCCATCGTCTCCGGCCTGAGCCCCTCGTCGGGCTTGGTGACGGGCGGGACCACCGTGACGATCATGGGCACGAACCTGTCCGGCGCGACGGCCGTTGAATTCGGCTCGACTGCCGGCACGATCATCCTCGATTCGGCAACGGAGATTGAGGCCACGAGTCCGGCGCAAGCAGCCGGCACGGTGGACGTGACCGTGGTGACGCCGATCGGGACGTCGGCCACTTCGCCGGCGGACCAGTTTACTTACCAAGTGCCCGGCCCAGTCGTTTCGACCGTGAGCCCAAGTTCGGGACCGACGTCGGGTGGCACCAGCGTGACCATCAGCGGTTCGAGTTTATCGGGCGCGACGGCGGTGAATTTCGGTCAGACGGCGGGGACGATTACCAGCGACACGGCCACGCAGATCACCGTCACCAGCCCGGCGGGAAACACCGGCGCGGTGGACGTGACCGTCGTGACGGCGGGGGGCACGTCGGCCATCTCGCCGTACGATCAGTTCAACTACGGCGCCGCGCCGACGATTACGGGCCTCATGGATGGCGGCAGTCTGATTCACAATCTTGGCCCAAGCAACACCCGCGGTTTCGGGCTCTACATATTTGGCGCGAACTTGAACGGCGTCACGGAAGTGGATTTCGGCGCCGTGCCCGGCACAATTGTCGACGACCGAGGAACATTAGGGTTTATCTACGTCACGACCCCGTCAGAGGGCCCTGGCACGGTCGACGTGAGGGTCGAAACGCCCAGCGGCACGTCGGCGATTACCCCGGCCGACCAATTCACGTTTACCGCAGCGCCCTTCGTCACGAATGTTGCGAACACGGGAAGCTCTTTTGGCGCAGGCGGCCCCGTGGCGGGTGGCACCTCTGTGACCATTCAGGGTTACCATTTGAGCGATGTGACGGCGGTGAATTTCGGCAATACGCCGGCCGCCAGTTTTACGTTTGACAGCTATTACGCGACGATCGCCGCCATCAGCCCGCCGGGCGCTGCCGGCGCGGTGAGCGTAACGGTGACTTCGCCAGAAGGGACCTCCACGGCGGCGCCCGCTCTAGATCAGTTCACCTACTACGCGATCGCGACCGTTACCGGAATCAGTCCCGCGTCAGGTCCCTTGGCGGGGGGTAATAGTGTCCTGATTACCGGGACAAATTTGTCCGGCGCGGAGGTGACTTTCGGCGGCCTCGGGGTTAATCCCGTAGGCTCTTCTGGTACAGACACCAGTATTCTGGTCACTGCTCCGGCGGGAACATCGCCGGGCACGGTGGACGTGACAGTGAGCACTGGTGGAGGGACGTCGGCGACCTCATCGGCCGACCAATACACCTACTTGACTCCTCCCGTGATCTCGGGATTGAGCATTTCTGCCGGCCCGGTTGCGGGCGGCACCACGGTGACGATCAGCGGCACTGGCTTGGCCGGCGCCACCGCGGTCGCTTTCGGGCCGAACAACCCGGCCATGATTCTCAGCGATACGGATGGCCAGATCGTGGTCACCAGCCCCGCCACGAATGTCGCAGGCACGGTCGACGTGACCGTGACGACCCTCAACGGCCCGTCGATCAATTCACCGGCCGATCAATTCACCTACGAAGGGCCACCCAGCATCTATACCCAGGACACTTACTCGGGCCCTGTGAAAGGAGGCACGCTGGTGACGCTGACCGGCATCAGCCTGGCGAACGCCTCGGCGGTGGATTTCGGCTCCAACCCGGCCACGATTGTAAGTGATACGGATCAACAGATCGTAATCCGCACTCCAGAGGCCACGGGCGATGCCGTCGGCACGGTGGATGTGACCGTGGTGACTCAATATGGCTCGTCGCCTTCCGGCCAGTTCGCGTTCACGTACGTGTTGCCCCCCGTCGTCACGGGAATCTCTCAGTCTATGGGCCCGGAGACGGGCGGGACACAGGTGACCATTTCCGGTTCCAACCTGTTTGGCGCGACGGCGGTCGATTTTGGTGGCACCCCAGCGATCAGTTTTATCGTGAACGGCGACGGCACGATCACCGCCTTCAGCCCGGCGGGCGCCGGCGGCACCGTCGATGTGACCGTCGTTGCACCGGGAGGCACGTCGGCCACCCCATCGGCCGACCAGTTCACCTACGTGGGACAACCTACCGTCTCGGTAATTAGTCCGGTGGCCGGTCCCATCGCAGGGGGCACCCAGGTCACGATCGTCGGCACGAACTTGGCTGGCGCTACGCGGGTCGACTTCAATGATGGCCAGGGTGATGATCTTGTCGGCGCCATTGTCAGCGATACGAGCGGCCAGGTGGTGGTCACCAGCCCGACCTTTGGTTTTGGGGGCACTTTTGACGTGACGGTGACGACGGTCGGCGGCACGTCGGCCACCTCTCCGGCCGACCAGTTCACCTACGTGGCCGCGCCCAGCGTCTCGGGCGTCAGTCCCGCGTTCGGGAACACCTTAGGCAGCAACATCGTGACAATTAGTGGCGCAAATCTGGACGGCGCTTCTGCGGTGGATTTCGGCCAGCACGCGGGCACGATCATCTACGATTCGGCCAATCAGATTCAGGTGGTCAGCCCCGCGGGTGCTGTCGGTTCGATCGACGTGACGGTCTTTGCGCCGGGTGGCACGTCCCCCACCTCGTCGGCCGACCGGTTCCTTTACGTCGGTGCGCCGCTGGCAATGGCCGATAGTTACTCCGTTGCCGTGGGTTCGACGCTGACGGTTGCCGCCGCCGGCGTGTTGGCCAACGATACGGATCCGCAAGCGTATTCGCTGACCGCGGAGCTGTTGGACAATCCGTTGCACGGCGCCCTATCGTTCAACAGCGATGGCTCGTTTACGTATACGCCCGATAACGGATACATCGGAGTGGATGGCTTCGTCTACCAGGCCGACAACGGAATCTTCACCTCCGCACCAACGCTGGTTTCGATCTCCGTTGGGACGCTGACGGTGACCACCGCCGCCGAAAGCGGCCCCGGATCGTTGCGCCAAGCGATCTTGGATGCCAACGGCACGCCGGGCACGCCCCACATGATCCAGTTCGAGCTTCCGGCTGGGCCGCAAACGATCAATTTGCTTACTCCCTTGCCGGCCGCGACTGATCCCTTGACCCTTTCGCTCGATGCCACGCAAAACGTGACGGTCGCCCTTTCGTCGGGCAGCACTTGGAATGACAACAACTCGCTGACCGTGACCGGCGCCGGCACTCTCGCCGTGACTGGCGGCATCGAGGGCACGGGCAATTTGACGGTCGAAGCCGGCAGCAGCTTGACGGCAAACCACATCGTTCAGGGCGCCTTGGTGATCGGTGGCATGGCGGACGCCCCGGCGATGGTGACGATTGCCGCGTCGGACGCCTCGGGCAATCCGCTCGCCGCCGCGACGGCCAGTGCCGCGAGCGCAGCAAATGCCGCAAGTTCTTCCAACGTCGTGAGTTCATCAAGCTTCGCGAGTGCATCAATCCTTGCGACGGGCGATGTGATATTCTCCGAGCGACTGGCGGCACTTCGTACCCGGCAGCTCGCTCAGGTCGCGGTAAGCAACACGTTGCTCCATGGTGGCACGAGCGCAACGGCAGAACCGCAATTGGCGGCTATCGCCCAAGTCATGCCGAATCGGGCGCCGACGACGAACCCGACGGCCTTGCCCAATCTGACGGATGCACTTTTTGACGAAAGCGCGATGGTGGCGGCGCCGCGGTCAACAACCCTTGCCACGAATTGGGCGCCGCCGACAAACGTGCCGCGAAGCCCTTACGCTGCCACGAACGCTTCAACGACTGGTTTTGCCACAGCCGATTCCAACGCTCATGGCCGATCCGTGTTGTCGAGCGGCGCGATCGATGCGGCTCTCGCAGAGACCGACTTTACCGGGGCGCTAGACGAATCGCTCCTGGATTTGCTGGTCGGCGCTGCGCAGCGGTTTGTTCGGTAAAAAAAAAGCCGCC
Source organism: Pirellulales bacterium (assembly GCA_035939775.1). Taxonomy (NCBI): domain Bacteria; kingdom Pseudomonadati; phylum Planctomycetota; class Planctomycetia; order Pirellulales; species Pirellulales bacterium. The sequence goes on from DASZFO010000091.1 coordinate 22,376, forward strand.
GCTTGCAAACACGGCCGACTCGCAGCTCAGCACTGGCCGGGCCCAGAGGGCACCCCGCTGGCCAGTGCCATACACACGAGGCAACTGCCACACGAGGCTTAGCACTGGCCGACTTCGCTGGCCAGTGCCACTGAGCGCCGTTCTCTCCGCCGCAGATAGCCGCC
>DASZFO010000092.1 GCA_035939775.1 Pirellulales bacterium
CACCGCGGAACGATACGGATACGTCAACCGGGCACTTCCAGACGCCGAACTGGACGGCTTCGTCGACGCGCTCGCGCGCCGGATCGCCTCCTTCGACCGGCGTGCCATCGCCGCCGCGAAGAATCTCGTCAACCATGTCTCATTGCCGTCCGCCGACCGGCTCCTCGCCGCCATCACTTCTTTTGCGACCGCACTGACTTGGCCTGAAACGCAGCAGCGAATCCAGAATGTGTTGCAACGCGGACTCCAACGAGACAGCGACTTCGAAACTCGCTGGCCCGAGGTACTCGGCACGCTGCTTGAGACCTAGTCAGCGTGTGGCGATGCGCAGCCTCGCCGAGCTAATAGAGCCGTTCCGGGTCGAGATATCGCAAGCCGCACTCGATGCCGAGAGGAGACAAGCCATGTCCTACAGCATATCGACCCGCAATCTCACGACGTCTTCGGTGAGAACGACCCGGCGCGTCGGCGCGCGCGATTGACGAAATCTTCACCGAAGATTGCGTGTTCTGCGATCCCAAGGGATGCGTCTACCGAGGCCGCGACGAGATCGATCGAATCGCGGGCGCGGTCAAGGCTACTCACCCTGACTTTCGATATCGGCCAATAGCGGAGCCGGAGGAAGTGGGCAATGGCGGGCGGGTCCAATGGGTATAGGGCCGCCCTGGTGAGGCGCCAGCATACGCTGGTACTGATTTCATCATTGCTCGGGACGGCCGGATTGCCGCCGTTTATCTCTTTTTCGACAAGCTACGGTGAGCTGGACTCTGCCGTGCGACGTTTTATGCTTAGGATTGGCAAAACGGCGGGAGGAATATTTCGCGGTCGCTCAAGCTGCTTTGCTTGAAGCGAAATATCGGAAATCTATCGGCAATCCAGGAGAAAAGCGGCTATCTCCTTGGGTAACGGGGAATCGAGCGGTTTGTCGGCAACCCTTCCCCAGCCGGGGCAGCCACATCAAGGGTTCGGCTCGACCCCAATGCGATCATGCGCAAGATTGTTCCGAGGAAGAGATGCGCGCGATCTGCGAAGGGCTATTCGTATCTCAGGGCAACCATGGGATCGACACGCATGGCCCGCCGCGCGGGAATATGACAGGCCACGAGCGCGATGGCGAAAAGCAGAATCGCGACGCCGGCGAACGTCGCCGGATCGCTGGCGCTCACGCCGTAAAGCAGGGTGGACATCAGCCGCGTGAGACCGAACGCCACGGCCAGACCGATAGCCACGCCAATCATCGTCACGCCCATTCCCCGCCGCAGCATTAGACGCAACACGTCGTGCCGCTCCGCGCCCAGCGCGAGTCGAACACCGATTTCGTGCGTCCGCTGGCTCACGCTGTGGGCCATCACGCCGTAAATTCCAACTGCCGCGAGCAGCACTGCGGCCGCGGCGAAGACGCCCAGCAGAAGCATGTACAGCCGGCGCCGCGCGAGCGAGTCGGCAAGCACTTGATCCATCGACTTGATCTCCGAAACCGTCTGATTCCTGTCCACGGACCACACTGCGGATTTCACCGCAGCTACCAAACTCATCGGGTCGGCATTGCTGCGCACCACCAAAGAATTGAAGAGCTGCGGAAACTGGTAATTCGGCCAATAGATCATCGGCCCGGTGACTTCGTCGAGGCCGTTGGTCTTCACGTCACCGACCACGCCGACGATTTCGCCTTGGAGCGGAGGTCCCCAGTCGAGCATGGTTACGTGCTGGCCGATGGGATTGGCATTCGGCCAGAATTTCCGCGCCATGGTCTCGTTGATCAGCATCACCCGCGGCGCGCGGACGCTGTCCTCTTCCGTGAATTCCCGGCCCGCGAGCAGCCGAATGCCCATGGTGCGGAAATATCCGGGGCTGGCGGAGCGAATGTCGGCGGAAGGCTCGTCGCCCGGCCGCGGTGCGGGACGTCCGGCGATTACGAAATCCGTGTCCGCTCCGCCGGTGATGGGCAGTGCGGTGACGATTCCCGCGGAGCGCACGCCGGGAATGGCCTGCACTCGTT
>DASZFO010000093.1 GCA_035939775.1 Pirellulales bacterium
ACTGGGAGGATTTCTCGGCCGTCGTCATGATGGTCAACCCGGTGTAAAAACTCTCTGGCGTGGCTGGCGTCGGCTCACTGACTTGGTCATAGGCTACCGACTCCCCCGCGGACCATGAATATTGCGGGTAACGATGAGCGCCGAGCCGTAGGCATGGCACCCAAGATATCAATACAAGTCTGAAGCTCCACTCGGGCTGACGCTGGGAACCGAATAGCGCAAGCCAACTACCCTCGACCGGTCATTGAACCGCCACGCTCGTCATTTCCCCGTTGTAGCGCACGTCCAGCGCGTTGTTGAATCGATTGAGCATCGTGATCAGGCCGATCAGAAACGTCAGCTCCACGATCTGAGGTTCGTTAAAGGATTCAGCGAGCCGGGCGAAGAAATCGTCGGGAATTCGATTGGAATCCCGCGTGACCAGCTCCGCATATTCGACTGCCAATCGCTCGCGCTGGGAATGAAGGCCGGCCGCGGTCAGATCGTCGGACATTCCCAGCGAGCGCATGATGTCGAGATGCGAATTGACGCAGAATTGGCATTCATGCAACTGCGAAACGCGGAGGATCACTTTTTCCAGAATGCCGCGTTCGAGCGTGCCGTTCGGATAAATGCTCTCCAGTCCGGAGAACGCCCGCAGCACGTTTTCATTCATCGCCATGGCCTGGAGCATTTCGAGCACCGGCCGCCCGCGCGCGAATAACTGCGCGCTCTCTTGGAACGACGGATTCTCCTTGAACTTTGCAAACGTCTTGGCGACTTGTGCCGAGTCGATGGTGATGCGCATGGGAACCTCAATTGGATCAGTCTACCGTACATCTAATGAGGATTTCTAGAAGCAGCTCGCCGAACGAGGAAAGACGGAGAACTTGACCCGCGCGAAGGGTGCATTTCCGTTCCCATGGACGTGGTCCGAATGGAATAACCAGTCCGACGATCTACGAATTAAGAGCAGGTCGTGCTGAGGCGGCGCAGCCGCGGCCGAGACAGGCTTCTCACCCATCTCCAAACGCGTCGCGATAGGGTCAATTCTCGGCCCAAGGAGGCCTTATGCGCCATGTTCTGTCGAGCGGATTGCGCTTTTGGATCGTCATTTCAGCGGCGGTTTTCATCGTGGTCGGTGGAGGCGGCAGCGTCTACGCGCAAGCTGGCGGCGGTGGGCGGCTCGTGGCTGGCGGAAATCAACCGGCCGCAAACGCGAAGCCAGAGCCGACCGAAGCACAAATCCAGTCCGGCCGAGATCTGTTCTTGAAGCGATGGAAGCAAGCCGATTTCGCGACGCCGACGGGCGACGGGCTGGGGCCAGTGTTCAATGGCCGTTCATGCGCGGAATGTCATGGAATGATCGGACCCGGCGGCGCAGGGACGAACGAACATAATGTCGATCTATTGAGCGTTACCCCGCCCAACCAAAAGAACCTTGATCGCAAAATGTTCGCCGAACGGATGACCGCCATCCATCCGGCGTTTACCGCGGACTTCGGTTCCGTGCGTCCCAACGTCACTCTGCACAAATTCGGAACCGATCCGGCCTACGGCGAATGGCGCCACGGTCTGCTAGGACTTGTCTCGAATGACAAGGAGCCCGACGCGAACTTGCGCAGTCTCGTGAAAAGGCAGATCGCCGCCTATGAGGGTGCGGGCAAACATTACAGCACTGAGAAGGCCATGCTTAAATGGGACCGTCAGGTGGACCTCACGATCACCCAGCGCAGCACTCCAGCGCTTTTCGGCTCGGGGCTGATCGATGAGATTCGCGACGAAGTGCTTCAAGAAACCGCCAAGGCACAGGCGAATCGGCGTGATACCGTGAAGGGAAAGGTCGCCGCGGCGCGTGGCGGGTCGCCCGGCAAGTTCGGCTGGCGCGGACAGACAGCGACACTCCAAGAGTTCGTGATGGGGGCTTGCGCGAACGAACTTGGCCTGGAGGTCCCGGGCCACAGTCAGGGGATCAATCCGATGGATCCAGCCTATCGCGCCAGAGGACTTGATTTGACCCAATCGCAATGCGCCGATCTGACGGCGTTTGTCGCCAGTTTGCCGCGCCCGACGCAACGGCAGCCTAAGAACATCGACGAGCTAAGACTTTGGAACGCCGGAGAGCAAGTCTTCAACTCGATCGGCTGCGCGACGTGCCACATGCGAACTCTCGACAGCGTCGATGGCCTTTATAGCGATCTGTTGCTCCACGATCTGGGTCCCAAACTGGCTGACCCGGCTGGCGCCAATCCGACTTCTGGTCCCGGAGCAGCGACGACGGCCTATTACGGCGGACCGGCCGACGTGTTCGTGCAAGTGCCTCCGATCACACGCCGCCAGTGGCGCACGCCGCCGCTTTGGGGCGTGGCCGATTCGGCCCCATATCTGCACGACGGCCGAGCCGTCACGCTCCAAGAGGCAATCGAGGCCCACGGCGGCGAGGCATTGCCGGCGGCCAAGCGGTTTGCCGCCTTGCCAATCGTAGAGCAAGTCAGAATGATCGCGTTCTTGAGCAGCCTGGCAGCGCCGAGCGCGCGGATTCTCGTCGCGCAGAAATAGGGCGGCAATTGCTATTCGCAATGCCCGCAGCAGGCGTCGAAGCGCCAGGTCAAACCCAAGCCGGTATACCACACTGCGACGGATTCTTGATTGCTGCCGAACGTGTCGTGGGCGTGGAACATCCCGCCGACGAACATATCCAGATCGAGGCACGGAACGAGAAAACCCTGACGGCCGATGCCGGCGGAAATCCGGTGTTGGTTAATCGTGCCGACGCTCGCCGCTTGGAATAGCTGCACCGCCGATTGGCCGATGGGAACTCCGTCCAGATTGCTGCCGACGCTATGGTTGAGCGGATTGGTGTTGTAGGAATAACCGGCGCGATACTTGTACTTTCCGTTCGTAAGCTGCGAGCCGATGGCGAAGGCCCACTGATTCACGTAAACGTCGCGATATAGATCGGCGTCTTCCCAAAGTTTGTAATAAACGTCGGCGGCAAGCAGCAGGTTGCCGTCCATGAAGGCGTGGTTCGCCAGGCCCCAGCCGAGAGTCGCCGGCTGGGAGATTCGGATGTCGTGATACGTCGTGCCGATGCGAAGCGCGTCGGGAAACTGAAAATCCATCGGCGACATATAGTAAAAGCCGAAGTCGTTGCATTCGTTGATAGCGTAATCGAGACCGATCGTCCCGCGGATGCCGTAACTGTGGACCATCGAGGTGCTGACTAGCGGGCCGACGAACCCAAGCTGCTCGAACGCGGGTCCCACCGTGAAGGCCGTGCCCACGGAGAGATTGTCGGTCAATTGCACCGCTGTGTCCAAGTTGAAGCCGAGCACCAGCAGTTCGGTGGTGATGTCGTTGACGAAACTCCCTGCCGGGGCGCGGCCGCGATACTCGGCCCCAGCGCCGCTCAGCCCCGTCAGCCCCAGCCCCACCACACCCGGGATGCCAAGGCACTCGAAATCCTGAGTGGCGCCGACTTCGACTGCGGCGAATCCTTGCGTGCGCGACGTGACGTGGAACGGCACGCCCGGATTGGCGGTGTTCAGGTTGCCATTGTTGAAAACGGTCGGATAGCCTTCGATCCAGCCGCCGCCCTCGGAGAACTGGGTACCGTGGAATTGCGTGAGCGAAGCCGGGTTGCCGAAGATGGCCGATGGAACATCTTGCGGCCGCGCCGTGCTCACCCCGGCCATGCCGCCCGAGGCCGGCCCCATGACGTTTTGCAGATCGGTCCCGTAGCCTTGGCCGAATGCCGGCTCGAGCCGCGCGGCCAGCACGAGCGAAAGGACAATCGCGAGGAGTTTCAATTCTGTTTTCATGACGGATTCGGATTAGGGAATAGGTCGGGGGCAATTGGCGACCCAGCGCGGGGTTTCACCGGGCATCAGCGTTATCGGAGTTGACAAAGAATCGCCATAATCGATTCGCGCGGCCCTCGCCGGATTTTTCGCATTTTCCGGCGGTATGCTCGCCAGGAACGGCAATGTTTGCCCCACTTAATCCGTCTCGAACCTCGATGCTACCGTCTGGGCGAGCTTCAACGCCGCGCGAATTGAGGATTCTCGCATCTGCTGCCAGCGCCCTATCCGAGCGCTTGGTCGAGTGTCTTCAACTGTTCAACATGACGATCGAAGGCTACCTCTCGCGAAATAGAGCCCAGTGGCGACAGGCTGCCCGGGCTACAATCGACTTGTCGCCGGGGAAGTTCCCATCGAAGATGGTTGCATGAAGTCATCATTGTTCGCTTCCGCCGAACAGCTTTTTCGCCGAGCGGCCGCGTTGCGCGCCGTCCAGGGAGGCGTCGTGAACGTTTTTTCCGAAGCACTCGCTGTATTGCATATCGTGAGGCGAAGAATGCAATCCCCGATCGCGATCGTCGGCGGCCTGGCGGGAATCCATCATCAAGCCGTCGTGACGACGCTGGATATCGACGTGGTAGTGACCCGCGATCGACTGGACGACTTCTTGCGGGAGTGTGCCGCCGAAGGGCTGGAAATCAAGCATCGCTCGGAGCACGGCTGGCACGCCGTGGTGTTTCGCTCGGGCGACGAAACGGTTGAGATTCAGGTCGTGCCCGAGGGAGAAAAGAGTCCGCGCGATCCCGACTACGCTCCGCCTACGCCGAGTCCAGAAGATTTGGGTGTTGCCAGCGGCCTGGGCTATGCGTCATTCGCCGGATGGGTCGCGTTGAAATTGGTCGCCAACCGGGACAAGGATCGGTATCACCTGACCGAAGCGCTCAAGAAGGCCTCGCGCAGATCGCTGAGGTGGTCGCGAAACTGCGCCCGATGCACAAGAGCTACTTGCGCGAATTCGAGCGGCTCGTCCGCGCGGCGGAGGACGAGAACCAGAAAAACTGGTAGTCGCGCCGACGAGTGGGGCTACTACTCTGATTTGACGGGTGCAATGGCCACTGCTCTGAGTGGCCATGCCGCAACTGCGTCCATGCCCACGCCGACCCGCTGGCGCCGGTGCCCGCGTGGGCATGGCACCCGACGTATCAATGTAACTGTGAAGCCCAATGACTCTTGCATCAACTCGCGCTACTTGGCGATCTTCACCGGCGGGATCACCCAGGAGCCGTCGAGGATCGAGGGGTCCATTTCTTTCGGCCAGTAAAGCCGCAACATCAGGACGAACTTTCCGGCGGGGGCCGGCAGCCAGTTCGATTCCTTGTCGGGTCCCGTATTCTCGTGCTGGATGTACACGTCAATTGACCCGTCCGGGTTTTCCTTGAATTTGGTCCGCGAGCTGACCGTGTAGCGGTTCAGTGGATTGGCGACAAAGAAGTAATTGGCGTCGTACATGGTCAGCGACCAGAAGCCGTCTACCGGCGGCATCTGCCCCTTGTCGAAGTGCAATACATATTTATTCGCGCCATCATAGGGCTTGCCGTCGGCGTCCGTCTCCGAAGTCGGATAGATCGCGTCCTGCGGTCGATTGGCCCCCAAGCCGAAGGCCGTGATCAACGCACGATCGAGATAGTCTGTCCCGTAGATGCCGGTTTTCGTAAAGTACATCCAGCCGTTGATCGGTTTGCCGGCCTCCTTGAAGTAGCCCATGATCTTCTCGACGCCCAGCTTGGCGACGTCCTTGTCAACAGCGGCCTCCAGCTTAGTGCGATCGAAATCCTTCCCCGGCGCCATGCCGATCTTGGCCATCTTGGCGATCAACGGAGCGTCCTCGGCCGCCGGCGGATTGGTCTCCATGAGTTCGGCGAGGAGCTTGAAGTATGCAACCACATCCATCGCGTTCACTTGATCGCGAACGGCCGTTTTCATGTCGATGCTCGGATCGACCTTGCCCTCCGGCGGAGTATATGGCTTGCCGTACGAGCTGAGTGGAACCACGGAGCATTGGTCTTGGACCTGGTGCACCGCCTTATAGTCTTCCGGAGTGCCGGTGCAATAGATTCGACCTAGCACCCAAACAATGCTCGTCGGCGATTTGTACTCCGTGACCCCCGCGGGCAACTCTCCCTTCCAGCCCGGTCCCGTGATCGCGTATTTCTGGGCCTTGTCTCCCGTGGTTCGCTTACCTGGCACTTGGAACACGTCGGTCCAGCCGTCGAGCATGGGAAACAGGTAATAGCGATCGCCCATTTCCGGAAGGCTCAGCACCCACGGCTCCTTCGAGACGTCTAGCCAAATGGTCGTGTAGAGCGTGTCGGCGTTCGGGGCGGTCACGTCGCGGAACGACGCGTTGGGATACTCGCGCGCTCGGGAGAACTGCCCCATCGGTGCCCGCGTTCCTTCGGGAGCGGCGACGTTCGTCATCACCCGCCGCGTGATTTCCATCGTCACGAGCGGATAGCCGTATACGTAGGCGTCGGCGGCGATCTCGCTGGCTTCAGTTTCAGACAGATTGCTCGCCGGCTTCGCTGCAGTGCTGGAATCCGACGTCTTGGCTTCCGAGGGGGTGGTCGTCGCGGCCGATTTGTCGCCGTCGGCCGCTGGACTCTTATTGTCGGCCGACTTGTTGTCGGTAGCCTTGTTCTCGCATCCTGGCATCGCAGCGGCGACTGCCAAGACGGCCAATGAAAGACAGAATGTCAACGTGTTCCGCATGATTGATTTCCTTTCCTGTTTATCGCTATTTCTCATCGGATGCGAGCCACTTGCGGGCATCGTCGAGCTGCGCGTGATCGAAGTACCGGATCTTAGCCATCGTGAACGGCCTGCAAACCGCGGCCATCCACTTCTCCCAGGTCTTGTCGCCGACCAGGGCGATCCGTTTGATTTTGGTGCAGTGCGTGCTGGAGAACTTGATGTCGTCCCAGAGGGCCTTCGCGTCCCAGCCGTGGAAATCTTGGAACTCGGCGAGGACGTTCACCTTGCCGTCCTTGGCGATTTCGGCATCCACCAGGGGGACGAATTTCTTGTAGTCCTCGTCGTGAAGCTTGCCGCTGATCTTGAAACCGACCGCGTGGGCAGGCAATCCAGTGATTTGCTCGATCATATTGACGTCTCCTTTTTGTCTAACTGAAATTCATCGAACATGCGGCTACGGCGCCGTCAGCGTGACCGCGTCCAGGCCGAAGAATGATTTCGCGTTCTTCGATTCCGAATTGCCGCCGACCACTTCCACTCGCAGAATGAACTGACCGTTCTTCGGCTCGAACGTGCCCAGTTCGATCGGACCGGTCAGGATCACTTTGGGACTGTAAGCATCGTAGTCAGCGCCGGCCTGCCGGCCGTTGACGCTGAATCGCAGGATGCCATAATCCCAACTCTTCGTGGCGTAGAGCGTCAGTTTCTTCGGGCCTTTCTCGGGTGCGGGGATTCTCAATTCGATGAAGTCCCCCGGCCTGTTGCCGCGGACGAGCAATTGCGCGTCGCCGCTCCATTCTCCGTCGGAGAGCGCGCCGCTTTGCGATTCGGCCGGCGTGTTCGGGCTGCGGCGCACGATCTGCAAATCCTCGCATTCAATGGCGCCAGCGATTTTGTATGAGGGCGCCGGGGCGACCGGGATTGGACGGGCCGCCTCGGCGGGCTCGGCACCACGATTGCTCGTCGCCCGTGGCATCCCGTACCAATACGTCGTCGCGGCATAAGCGACCTTAGTATCCGCCCAATTCCAAACCTCCATGTCGAACTTGAGCGACTTCGTGAAGGGGATTACATCGAGGTTGCGCGTGCGGGTCACGACGGTTTGGCCTTTGGTCCCAGGGCCATCGCAGCGAACCTGATTCGAGAACGGCGTTTGGAACAGCCGCGGATCGCTCCACGAGTAGCAGTAATAATCCTCGCTGCCGGTGCCGAAATGCGAGGGGAACGATTCGCCATCGACCCAAACTTTTTCGTCCCCTTCGCCCCACCATTTGTTCACGGGCTGCATCACGCAAAGTTCATCGCCGACGTAGACGCCCTTGCCGCTAGTCGTGACGTAGTTCCAGTCGGAGAAGGGGCGCGTAGCGATGGGGTACTGTTGCCGCCAGTTGGCGTGGAAGTGCATCGACCGATCATCCCATTTCCAGGCGCCGATCGTGGCGGCGAGTTTCACGGTGACGGCTGTCTTTCCAAGATTCCTCAAGACGAACTTGCCCGACTCCTTGTAAGGCATCACCCAGCGGCAGGTCATCGTGCCGTCTTTGGCAACGGTGCGATACCAATTGTGAAGTTCATTCACTCCAACACCGCTGCCGAAGAAATCGCT
>DASZFO010000094.1 GCA_035939775.1 Pirellulales bacterium
ACTGGGAGGATTTCTCGGCCGTCGTCATGATGGTCAACCCGGTGTAAAAACTCTCTGGCGTGGCTGGCGTCGGCTCACTGACTTGGTCATAGGCTACCGACTCCCCCGCGGACCATGAATATTGCGGGTAACGATGAGCGCAAAGCCGTGGGCATGGCACCCAACCGCCGGCGCCGCCAGCCTTTCATCATTGGCTCGCCGGCGCCGTCCAGGAGTTCGTCTTTCCGGACGCGACGATCGCCTCGATCACTTCCATATTCCGCACGGCATCTTCGATCGGCGTGGGAACGGGCGCGTCGTTTAAGATCGCCTCGGCGAATGAATCGCCTTGGATCGTGTATTGATCGCAAATCTCGCAATTGATGGCGTGGAACTCGGTCCCTTGAGAATAGCGCACGACGCAAGGGCGATCGTTCGGCGCATTGAACGGCACTTCGCAAAGATCGATCCGCCCCTCGGTGCCGATGATATGCACCTGTTGCAGCGGAGCGGTCTGCGTCGAGCAGGTGAAGGTGGCGGTGCCGTGGCCGAAATCGAGGATCGCCGAGGCGAGTCGATCGACTTTGAATCGTGGGTCGTATTCAACGATGCCGAGCACGCGCCGTGGCTGAGCCTCGAACAGCCACCGCGAGAGCGAGACGGCATAGCAGCCGACGTCCATCAGGCAGCCGCCCCCCATCGTCGGATCGTGGCGGATGTTTGCAGGGTCGTCCGTATAGTGTGAGAAGAACGTCTGGATGGTCCGCAGCGTGCCGATCTTGCCCGTGTCGACCGATTGCTTCGCCAGCTTCCATTGGGGATGGTGGCGATACATGAAGGCTTCCATCAACTTCTGCCGGGGATGTCGCCGGCCGGCCGCAACCAGCTCATGAGCCTGCGCGGCGGAAAGCGCAATCGGCTTCTCGCACAGCACGTGCTTGCCAGCCTCGAGCGCCTTGATCGACCATGGGACGTGCAGGTCGTTCGGGAGTGGATTGTAGACCGCATCGACCGCAGGGTCGGCGAGCAATTCGGCGTACGAGCCATACGACCGCGCGATGCCCAGCCGCTGGGCCGCAGCGCTCGCCCGATCGGCCGACCTTGAGGCAATCGCCACGACCTCGGTGAGCCGCCCCTTCTGCATGGCCGGAATCACCTTGTCGACGGCGATCTTGGCCGTGCTTAATACGCCGAATCGGATTTTTGTCATGGCGCATTATTTTACGGGAGCCGACGATTTGCGTCCATTCCCGTTCATTTCTGGCCCATTAATCCCCGCCGCGTTCCTTTGTTTCCGCCGGAACGCTCTTTCCTGATTCGGATCGCTCCGCCGAAGGTTGAGCAACCGCGTCGATGATCCGGCGCAAGAGCCGGTATTCGACCTCGTAGACTTTGCGAAGTTCCGGGTCCGGCTCCAGTTCGCCTGTGACGCCCATGTTGAAATCCGTGAAGCGCGAGCCGAATCCGACAACGGTCGCGGTCCCCTGGCCGAGCTTTGCGACGGCGGCGACCACGGGCGGTTTATCGGCGCCCGGCGGCGCGCCGTCGAAGGAGAGCAGCGGCTCGCCGCCTGTGATTTTGCAAGCCGAGCTGATCGGAACGGCCGGCCAGCCATCCTTGGCGGCCAGCGTGCCGGCGTAGTTCGTGGCGTGGTCGACGGCCAACCCAAACGGGAAGAGCAGGCTATTGGCGGTGGATTTCACATTCTGCGGCGAATCGATTACGAGCAGCTTTCCGCCCGACCGCACGTAATTCGTTACCGCGTCGCGGTACGAGGAAGGTACGTCTTGATCGGGATGCAAGACGACGAGCAGATTTCCGCCGGGCGCTTCGCCCGCGCCTTGCCGATGGATGAAATAGCCGAGCCGCAGGATATTCCGCTCGAAGATGCCGAAACCGTCGTCGCGGCCCGCGATGAAGCCCCCTTTGGGCAGCGGGGCGGCGCTCGCCGTGCGATCCATCGTCACCTCGGTCATCGGCCGAGCGCGGTCAGGCATCGGCAACTCGGCCTCATGCGCCGCGCGAATTTCCACGACGGCAGCGCACCACCCGGCAATGCCCGCGGCCGTCAGCACCAGCCAAGCGCCGTCCCAGCGGCGGGCGAGTCCCAGGGCCAACAGCGCCAGCAGTGCCGCGCCGGCATCGAAGAGCGGATTCACCCAGCGCGGGCCGCCGCTGCGATTGAGCCACTCGACCATCCCCAACATCACTTCGGGCTTGCCCGGCTCGAATGTGCTGAAATTGGAGAACTGCGTCGAATCGGTGAACGCCACGACGCGCCCTTGCCCGTGCCGCGTCGCCCAAGTCTGGATCCAAGCCCCGTAGCGAGCGTCGGGGCGCGCATCGACCTGCTGCGAATTCGGCGCGAAGACCTGCGGATAGTAGTTGGTGGCAAAGTAGTCGGGCGGAAGATTCCAAAGCCCGGTGGCCGACATCACCACCTCGCCGCTGCTCGTGCCCGGATCGAGCGAGCAGGAAATCTCGAAATCGAGCGGCGGCATCCGCTGAGCGATCGGATGCGCGATGAGCGGCCGGACATACAACTCGTCAAACGGCGAATCGATCCCGAACAGGCAATCGTAGCGAAAGCTGAATCCGAAGTTGCGCGAGATCTCGTTGAGGTATTCGCCTGTGTGGAAAACGTCGGTGTGCTCGCCGATGAGCATCAGCCCGCCGCCGCGCTCGACGAACCGCACGATGGCGGCGATCTCCTGCGGTTCGTAGCGCGAGGTCGGCGTCTTGACGATCAGCACGTCCAAGCGGTCGAGCGTCGCATCGTCGAGCGGGGCCGTGACTCGCGACATTTCGTAAAACCGCGACAGGTAATCGTAGATGCAGTAGTAGTTGTAGGCCGACATCTGGCCGTACCACTCCGTGTCCATCGCTCGATCGGTGCGCTCCCAGTTGGAATGGCGCTCATCGACGGCGACTCGTCCCGTCTTCCGCGCGCCGGGCGGGTCCCAGAATTGGCCGGCGACGAAGAGCGCGACTGCCGCAGCCGCGGCGAGAGCAGCCGCCGCACGCCGCCAGGTCGGCGCTGGCATGGCGTGTCCGCCGGCGCTTGCAACGGCTTTGCCGCCGCCAGCCATCCGCAGGAACCGACAAGCCAAAAACGCCGGCCCGCTCAAGAACAGCAGATTTACGCACGGATTCCAGAACTGCCCCATCAAATCCAGCGGCGAATCGAACTCGGTTCGCAATGCCCGATGAAGAAAAAGGGCCATGAACAATCCGGCCCGCAGCGGCAGCCATGCGAGCACTACCAGGCACAACTTTCCCGCCGCAACCGTCAACTCGCGCAGCCAGCGATCCGGCGCGGCGATCGACCACGCGCGAATCGCCACCAGCGTCATGCCGCCGATCAAGAAGCAAAACGTCGCCGGGTCGAAGAGCAGTTCCCAAGTCGCGCCCAGGCGGTGCACCTTCCGCATCGTGTGCAGCACGATGTTATTCTCGTCCACGGCCGACTCGATCCCCAGCAAATGGGAAACGCCGGTGAGCGCGTCGGTCAATACGGCGGGCAATTCATGCGAACGCGCGGTGAAATGCTCGTAAAGCATTAGGCCCAGCGATTGCGCGAGCAAGATCGATCCAGCGACCGCCGCTCCCGGGCCAGTCGATCGCGTCAGGCGGTGTGAAACGCCGACCGCCGCCGGGAGCAAGCCAATCGCGATCAATAGCGGCGCGGCGCGATACGGCCACGGCGCGAGCCAGATGGCCGACAGCACGAGCGCTAGCGCGATCGCCGACTCGACCCGGCCCGACCAGCGCTCGACAACGCCGCTTAAGAGCGCCGCGCCGACGACGACCAACGCGGCCCAGCAAAGCCAGTCGGCTTGATGATAATAGTTCAGTCCGAACAACCAGGAGGTGGCCAACAGCGCCACCCCGATCCAGGCGCGCTTCATGGCTTCGTCTCGCTCTTCGGCTTCTCCCTGTTTGACTTCTCGCTCTTTGGCGTCTCGGTGTTGTCGGGCTTCTCGCCCTTCTGCTTCTCGGCGTCGTCTTGCTTCTTGTCTTTCGCTTCCGGGACCGGCGGAAGCGCCGCCGGCAACTCGGGGATCGCAGCGGCGGGCACCGCGCCGGTTGGCGGAGTCGCCGCCGGTGTCGTTTGCGGTTGCGACTTCGGCGGATACCACGGGGTCGTACCGCGGAGCTGCGGGATGAACCACCGCCAGAAATCGGCGTTCTCGCGCAAGCCCTCGATCGGACTACCATCCTCGTTTTCGAGGTTCTTGTTCGCGGCGAATTCCGTATCGCCGATGACGACGGCCTTTCCCTTCTTGACGTTGCGAACGATGATCACCGGCAACTCGGTTTTGCCCTCGAGCCGAAATCCGCCGGCGGCCGGGTCGAACGGGCGGTCGGCGAAGCCCGCGGCAATCGCCTTGGCCTCGGGATCATTGCAACTGATCGGCCACGCCGCATGAAAGCGAACGAACGACTGATAATCGCCAGACACCTCGTAATACGGACCCTTGAAATGCCCCATCGGCGCTGGCTCGGTTCCCTTGGGCAGATTCGGGGGAATCGCGCCAATCTTGAATCCGAAATCGTCGAGCAAAGCGCCGCTGGCCGCCGAGCGGTCGTAGCCGGCCATCAAGATGAAAATGCCTCCCTCTTCGACAAACCGCCGGATCGCTTGCCGCTCAGCGCCGGTGAACGGTCGCTGCGGCCCGATCGTGGCAAACAACCCGGCCTTGCTCAGTCGCTCGTAAGTCACGTCGTAGAGCGTCAGCACGAGATAACCGTCACGCATCAAGGCGTATTCGAAACCGAAGATTCCCTCCGGCCGCGTGATTTCTTCGCTGAACGATCCGAGATGGGCGTAGTCGATATACGCCAGATCGTTCGTGACCGGAAGCGGCTGTCCGGCGGAGCTGGTTGCCGCGGCGGCGCTCTTATCAGTCTCTTTCGGCACGCTATCGCCCCCCGCTGGCTTGCCGGGCAGCAATTCGGTCGCCGCGGCAGTCATCGCGACGCAGATCGCCAACGACGCGGATAGCGCCGCGGCTACGGCCGCCGCTCGCAGCGCGCTTGGCCGCCAGCAGAGCAACACGATCAAGAGCGCCGCGAGAATCCCGCCGGCTGCCTCGCGCAGGGGAGCCCATGAAGTCTTGCCATTTCCGGCCATATAAGCCAACAGCCGCGCGGCGAACGGATGCGACCCAATCACGATTCCGTTGTTGAGCGTCGAGGTGTCGCCGAACACCAGCACGCGCCCCTCGCCCCAAGGCTGCTCGGCGGCGAGCACCAGGTCGCCCAGCTTTTCGCCGGGGTCGTAGCGCTGATTGCCGAGCATGGCGGGGCCCGTCCCCTCGTCGCCGATGTCGGAATAGCCCCAGCGGCCGATGAGCAAAGGCTGGGCAGGCCAACCGATCTCGAGCGATGCGCCGATCACCACGCCAAATACATTGCGATGGTCGGGAATCCCCAGCGTTGTCGGATGGGCCAGCGCCTCGTACGACTCCAGCCAGCCGCCGACGGTGAACTCGGCCGCGTCGAACGCCACGCGGATCGAAGTCGGCTTGAGCAGATCGTTGAAGCGGCTGTCTCGGAGCTGGAATGGGTCTCCTTCGTGCACCGGCTCGCGCCCCGTGTGATCGCACATCAAGAGGAGCTTGCCGCCGCGCGTTACATAGTCTTGAACGCGCTTCAGTTGATCTTCGTTCATCTCGCGCGTGGGATAAAACAAGACCAGCAGATCGCTTCCCTTCAGGTCCTGTTCCGAGAGATCGGCCGACCGCTGGAAGCTGCCGCCGAGGCTTTCGACAAATGGGCCGAACAACCCGTACATCCCGATCATCAGCCGACCGTATTGCCCGTGGACCGGCTTGTCCCAATTGAGCAGCCCCTTCTCGAACGCGACGATCTTTCTTCCTTCGAGCGTCGCGCGATAGGGCGCGAGCACGATGACTGCCGGAACAAGCGCCGCGAGCGCCGCGGCCGTCGGCGTGAGCAGTTGCGAGCGGCGTTGTCGCGAGCGTTCGTTCTCAACGAGCACGCCCGCCGCGCGTGACGCCCGCAACCGATCGAGCATCGCCGCGGCAACACCGGCCTGAAGCAGGGCCGCGAGGGCCGGCAGATTCCAGGGCAGCAGTTCCTTCCACGGGGCGACCTCCGACGCCCACCGGCGAATCCACTCGGTCGGGCTCAGGGTGGCGACTTTCTCCGCGGGGACCGTGCCAGCGACGGCGGCTGGCGCTGCCGGTGCAGTCAGAGCGTCCACGAGATTCGGCGCCTCGCTGAGGATGATCAGATAACACAACTGCGCGATCGCGATGCCCGCCGCGCCCCTGGCGGCCAAACGCCATCGCGGCCGAGGCATCTCGATCAACCAAATCGCATAGAGAGCAACCATCCCGACGAGGAAGTCGAGTCCTCCGAAAGTCGCGCCGACGTTGAGTGGCTGGCCCGTGATCCGTCCGGCAATCTCGCCAATCGCGCCGCCGGCGCGATCGGCCGCAAGCCACAGTGGCGGGATCGAGGTGAGCGCGAGACGGTACAGCCCGAGAATCGCCGCCGCGGATGCCGCGGCGCGCAGCGGGCGATCCGCCTCCGGCCGAGCCATGGCCACGGCCGCCAGCAGCAGCGACATGGCCATTATGTTGACGACGACCAGGCTCGAAGCCGTCATGCCAATTGCCGCGATAATGCCCGCGATCCAAACGGCCGTTCGCCGCCAAGGACGCCACTCGCACGGCCACGCGGAAACGACCACGGCCGCCATCACCAGCCAAGCGAGCGCGTGCCGCAATGGATGGCCAATCAGCCCGACCGAGCCGGCGGCAATCCAAGCCCCGACCAACCCGGCGACCGGCGCAACAATCCCGACTGTTGCGCGAATTCGCTGCTCCGCTGGCCGAGTCTGGAGTCGTTCGGCTTTGGTCTCCCCTTTCCCCACGGCCAGGTCCTCGCGTCCGGGCATCTCGATCTGCGCGGAAAAAAGGGCGGCCGAGATTCGGCCGCCCTTATGCGTCGGCAAAAAACACCCAACGACTGGAAATCGCCTGGGCGTGGTCTACCAATTGGCCATCGCAAACTGCGCCAGTGACGGCCGCGCGGCGCTCGTCGACGTGCCGCCGCCAGGCCCTGGATTCGGCGGGGGGACGCAGGTCGTTCCCGCCACCGGGCAGAATGTCGTAATATTGGTGCAGGTGGTCAGCATCGGCGGGCATTGCGTCTGTACGGCTGGGCAAATCGTCGGAATCGTCACACAGTTGGTGAACGTCGGCGGGCAACTCGTGGCAACGGCCGGGCACCGCGTCTGCACAGAAGTGCATGTCGTCAGCGCGGGCGGACACTGCGTGGCCACTGCCGGGCAAATCGTCTCCTTCGTCGTGCATTTGGTCACCGATGGCGGGCAGGTTGTGGCCGCAGCCGGGCATTGAGTTTGGACGACCGGGCAGGTTGTCGGAGTCGCAGCCGGGCAAACCGTGGCTGCCGCGACCGCAGAGCATGCCGTCGGCTCTGGCGGGCATGTGGTGGTCGTCGCGGGACAATGCGTTTGTACAACTGGGCAGGTCGTAGGCGTCGCCGCCGGACACGTCGTCGGCGCCGCCCCTGGCGTGCAAGCCGTCGGTATCGACGGGCAAGTTGTCGCCGCAGGCGGACACCGGGTTTGCACAGCCGGGCACTTCGTCAGCGATGGCGGGCAGACCGTTACGGCCGTTGTCGTGCAGGCCGTCGGGAACGGCGGGCAGGTTGTCGCCGAAGGTGGGCAAAACGTGTCCTTAGGCGTGCATTTCGTCAACGTCGGCGGGCAGGTCGTAGCCGACGGCGGGCAAATCGTATCGCGCGGTGTACACTTAGTGACGAACGGCGGACAGGTCGTCGGCGCCGGCGGGCAAACGGTGAGCTTCGCCGCGCACGTCGTCAACGTCGGAGGGCAGGTGGTCTGAACTTGCGGGCAAAGTGTTTGCAGCGCCGGGCAAGTTGTGGGCACAACGGCCGAAGTCGTCGCCACGGGCGAACCGCCGGTCTGAGCCCAGACACCGGCGGGAATCACGAGCAACATCCCGAAGGCGGCGATCGCCGCCAGCGCACGAAACCCCAGCTTCTTCCTGACCATAACCGCCTCCTATTACGCTCAGGCCATGCGTCGCCCGAAAACGGCCGCTGGTTCTTGCCCGAACCAAATCGGCAGTGGATTGAATCCTCGGCGGTCGTCGCTCAGAGTCTCAGCGAGATCGTTGAACAACGCCGCTGGCCCGTCATTCGCTCGAATCAATCAGGAGATTCCCCGATTGAAGTTTTTTCTACACCTCCCCGCGGAAAATCGCAAGCAGTTTTTGCAAAAAATACCCGGCGCAGTTCCACCCGATTTAGGGAGCACTTATTGTTGGCAGCTCGGCCGAGTGGTATCTTTGACGCAGGTCGTTACCAGCCTCTGAGTCCAGTCAATCCTGTCGAGAATGCCATGAGCGCAATCGCATCCGCCCCTGCAATGGCGGCAGTGAACACGTCAAAGGTCGAAGGCCGGCGCGAGTTGCACTTTGCCACGCTCGACGAGATGTTGGCCGAGGCTGAGCGGTTGGCCGCTGCCAGGAACGTCAAGGTGCTGGGGAATTGGACGCTCGGGCAGGCGCTCGGCCATCTCGCTGCAGCGATGGACATGGCCGTCGATGGATCGAGTATTCGTCCGCCGCTGTTCATCCGCCTGATGGGTCCACTTTTCAAGAAGCAGGTGCTGAAGAAGATGCGGCCCGGCTATAGTCTCCCGCCTGACGCTGCCAAGAACCTCGTGCCGCCTCCCTCAATATCGACCGAGGAAGGGCTCAAGAAGTTTCGCACCGCAGCGGCCCGATTGAAAGCGTCGCCCGACCGCGCGCCGAGCCCCTTCCTGGGGCGCCTGACTCAGCGGGAATCCGATCGACTTCAGCTTAGCCACGCGGAGCTGCACCTGAGCTTCTTCATTCCGTCGGAATAGCGCGCCGCGCGGATTCGTAGCTGAATTCGCCAAGAATTTAGTCCCGCTGCACGCCATCTTGCCCCCGGAATTCTGGGGAATTCCGCTACCGGTGGACCGGTTTGGCCGCCATTGTCAGCCAGTTTTTACATATCTTTTACTCGCTCCGTGCGCATAGATGACACTTCGTTCTGGATAAGTTTCTAGAATTTTGACGACAGCATTCCAAGGGGACGGGCGAACGGTGGAATGCCGCACATTCGATGGAAACCACCCCGGAAACGAACGTTTAGGGAGCGAACGGATATGGCGACTCAACTGGCCCCGAACAATGCTAGCGGCTTTGCCGCGGACTCCGCTTCCGCGCTGCTTCCTCCTGGATTCCGGAACGCCACGGAGACCGTTCCCTACGGCGTTGCCACGAAGCATTCGGCCCTGCTCGAGCCCACCAGCTCACCGGTCGCCTACGACGCCACGATCGACGCCGATCACTCGGGCGCTGCCAATCATGCGGACGCTACCGAGCACGAGCCGGCCAAAAGCCGTTGGCAGAATGGGCTCGATTGGCCGGTCGTGATCTTCATGAGCCTCGTCCATATCGCGGCAATCGGCGCGGTCTTCTTTTTCACTTGGAAGGCGCTCGCGCTGTTGCTTGTGCTCGGCTGGTTCACCGGCGGCATCGGGGTCTGCCTCGGCTACCATCGTCTGCTGACCCACGGCAGCTTTCAAACCTATCGCCCGATCCGCTGGTTCATCGCATTCGTCGGCGGGCTATCCGGCCAGGGCTCGGCCATCACTTGGATCGCCAACCACCGGAAGCACCACGCCTTCAGCGACAAGGAGGGAGACCCGCATTCTCCGCACGACGGCCCCTGGTGGTCCCACATGCTCTGGTTCACGCCATACTTCGGCCAAGCCTGGCACCACGAGCTGACTCACAAATACGCTCCCGATCTGGTGAAGGATCCCTTCATGCGGTTCCTGCACAAGACGTTTCTGGTCTGGCAATTCGCGTTCGGCGGGATGCTTTTCCTGATCGGCTATTTCGGCTGGGACGCGTACACGGGCTGGTCGTTCGTGTTCTGGGGGCAGTTCCTGCGGATGGTCTACGTGTGGCACGTCACCTGGTTCGTCAACTCGGCCACGCACATCTGGGGCTACCGCAACTACGATACGACCGACGATAGCAAGAATCTGTGGTGGGTCGGCCTGCTGGCCTACGGCGAAGGCTGGCACAATAATCACCACGCCTTCCAGCGCATGGCCCGCCACGGCCACAAGTGGTGGGAAATGGACATGACCTACTGGACGATCTGCGCGATGGAAAAACTGGGCCTGGCCTGGAACGTCGTCCACAAGGTCCACTCGTACCAGAAGCCGGCATGAGCCGATCCGAAAACCGCCGGGGACCGTCCCCTTTTTCGGAGCCGGCGGAGAAATAGGGGACTGTCCCCGTCTCTTCAGGCGGTTCTCGCATAGCCTCTACGTCACGCCCGATAGCTGGCGAAGCAGTTGGGCGTCTCCCAGAGCTTGGCGTCGATGACCGGAAATCCCTGGCTGAGCGTAAAGTCGAATATCAAACGGGCGATGTTTTCGGCCGTCGGGTTGACGTCGATCAGATAGATCGGCTCGCCGAGCTTTTTTAGCACCGGCACGGCCGGATCGTCGCGGTGCAGGATCATCCGGTGATCGAGGTTCTCGTCGATCCAGCGGCTTACCACTTGCTTGATCTCGGTGAAGTCGAGCACCATCCCGCGATCGTCGAGCGTGGCCTTCTCAATCGTGATAATGGCCCGGCCGTTGTGACCGTGCAGGTATTTGCACTTGCCGTCGTAATTGAGCAACCGATGGCCGTAGCAGAAGTCGATTTGTCGGCTGACGCGAAACATGGGGAGGGACTAGGGTTGAGGGGCGAGGGGCGAGGGATGAGGAGCGACGGATGATGCAGCATACGTGGTCGAGTCGGGCATCTCGGCCGCGGCGAAGGCGGCTTTGCGCTCGGCGCATTTGTTGCAATGGCCGCAGTGCAAGGAGTTGATCGGGGCAATGCACGAGAACGTGTCGTTCAGCGGATAGTTGCGGCCAAGTTGCATCACTTCGCGTTTGCTCATCTCTGCAAAGGGGCGGAGGATTTCGATCTTAGAGCCTTTCCAAGAACCGCGAGGACTGTCCCCCTTTTGCGCAGTCCGCGAAGCAAAACGGGGACTGTCCCCTTCGCCCAGGCGGTTCTCGGATAGGCTCGTAGTCGTGACCCCGCAATTGAGCGCGGTTTGGTAGGCGTCGAAGAACCCGTCGCTGGCATCGGCAAACGGATTGGAGTTAAGCGTCGCCAGGCACAACTGCTGGATTCCGTGCAGTTGGCACCACAGGGCGGCCTTGACCGAAAGCAGCAGGTTGCGGCCCGGCAGGAAAACCGCTTCGTCGGCCGTGGATTCGTCGGGAACTCCGTCGCCGCTGACGCTCCAATGCCCGTCGTACAGATCGCGCAGCGGCAAATCGAAGAGGACCAATTCTCGCAGCCGCTCCGTCCCGACGCGCTGCAAGTACCGCTTCAGATAACGCAACTCCTCGTCCTGCCAAACCAGCCCGGAGCGAACATAAAACGGCCGCACGCCGTACCCCCGCTCCAGCAGATGCGACAGCAGTATGCAGCTATCGAGCCCGCCACTGGCAAGCACTCCGATCTCAGACCGCTCAGCGCCGGTAGTGGCAGCAGCCATTTCGCATCCCCAAGTGCCTTAGTTCGCGGGCATACTCGTGTCCGCGGCATTTTATTGGGTCCGGCGGCTACGCACAACCGCCGACGAGCTCTCGGGCACATTCAGGACAAAGACAAATCCGCAGATTGCGCCGATTAACGCAGACTTGGAGAGACGACTTCGGCTGCGGCAACCATATAAAAAAGGAATCTGCGGAATGAAATGGGTATAGTCACGGACAAAGAGTTCCTTGGGAAGCGAGGTGCGCGATGACAATGACCATTCATCTCCCACCGGAGTTGGAAGACACCATTCTGCAGTATGCCGCGCGCAGCAGGCAGGATGTGAGCAAGTTTGTCCTTCAAGCAGTCGAGGAGAAGATCGCGAAGGCGCGGTCGATCGACGAAATCTGCGGCCCGTTCGCCGAGGCCGCGGCCGCGACCGACGTTAGCGAGGCAGAGTTCGACCGCTTTTTCGACGAGGCCCGTGAAAAAGCTTGGCAGGAAAGACGGGGGACCACGCCGGAGAGTCACAGGCGGTAGTGCTTGACCACGGAGGGCGGCCGATGCAGAATAGTTTCGGACAGGTTATTGTTGACGAGGCCCGTTGGCATGGCTACCGACGCAACCAGTGAAACGGCGATTTTCGAGCGCATCGTGTTGCCCGGCGAGCCTCGACTGAGCGAACAGGCCGCGAAGTCGATCCTGGCGATCAGCTTCGGCGCGGACGATCGAGATCGGCTGAAGGTTCTGGCAGAGAAGGCGCGGCACGGGACGCTGACGCCGGAAGAGCAGCTATCGATCGACAACTACGAACGCGTTGGACACTACCTGGCGATCTTGCAATCCAAGGCGCGTTTAGCACTACAGAAAACTCGCGATATCGATTCCTAGTAGCGGCATGGACAAGGCGCTTGAGGAATTGATCTAGTCTCGTGCCAAGGGATGCTGCGAGTATTGCCAGGTGCCGCAGCTTTTTGACCCACTCCCGTTTGAGATCGATCACATTATTGCTCGACAACACCAAGGGTCGTCGGACGCCAACAATTTGGCGCTTGCCTGCTACGCCTGCAACCACCACAAAGGCCCCAACATCGCCAGCTTCGATCCGGACGCGCGGCAAGCGGTTCCCTTGTTCAACCCACGGCGCGATGTTTGGACACATCATTTCCAATGGCAAGGACCAGCGCTGCTCGGACTGACGCCGGTCGGACGTGTGACCATTCATGTCCTCGCGATCAACCGTGAGTATCGGGTTGCGCTGCGGCGGGCGCTGATTCGAGAGCGCGTGTTCCCTCCACCGTGACCGAATGCGATGCGCGCCGGATCCTGCGCGTCTCGCTTCTCGGGCGAAGAAATCCGAAATCCAGCGTCAAGAGGCTTGGTTTTCCGTGCCGCCGTCGGTCCCCGCTCCCGCGCCGACTGGTGTCGCGGCCGATTCCGTCTCGTCGCTGACGACGCCGACGAAAATGAGCTGCTTCTTGCCGCCGACTTCTTTCACGTCGACGGTGATCAGGTTCTTCCCTTGGAACTCGCCCTTGAGCAGTTCCTCGGAGAGTGGGTCTTCGACGAAGTTTTCGAGCGCGCGGCGGAGCGGCCGTGCGCCGAAATCGACGTCGGAGCCCTTCTTGATCAGGTGCTTCTTGGCCTCGTCGGTGAGCTGGAGCTTCAGGCCACGCTCGCCGAGGCGTTCGCGGACTTTCGCCAGCTCGATGTCGATCACTTCCTTCAGGTCTTCGACCGTGAGGTGGTGGAACACGATCACATCGTCCACGCGACCGAGAAACTCGGGACGGAACACCTTTTCGATCCGCTCGTTGACGCGCTGCTTCATGCTCTCATACGATGCGTCGTCGTCGGGCTTTTGGAAGCCGAAGGCCGCTTCGTTCTTGATCGCCTCGGCCCCGGCGTTGGTCGTCATGATCAGGATCGTGTTGCGGAAATCGACGTTGCGGCCGAAGCTGTCGGTGAGCCGCCCCTCTTCCATGATCTGGAGGAGCATGTTGAACACGTCGGGATGGGCCTTCTCGATTTCGTCGAGCAGCACGACCGCGTAGGGCCGGCGGCGGATTTTCTCCGTGAGCTGGCCCCCCTCCTCGAAGCCGACGTAGCCCGGCGGAGCGCCGATCAAGCGGCTTACGTTATGCTTTTCCATATATTCGCTCATGTCGATCTGGATCAGCGCATCGGCATCGCCGAACATGAACTCGGCCAGCGCCTTGGCGAGCAAAGTTTTGCCCACGCCGGTCGGCCCGGCGAACACGAAGCAGCCGGTCGGCCGCTTGGGGTCTTTCAGTCCGCTGCGGCTGCGGCGGACGGCCTTCGAGACGGACTTGATCGCCTCGTGCTGGCTGACGACGCGTTTGTGCAGCTCATCTTCCATCTTCATCAGCCGCATGCTGTCTTCGGTGCTCATGCGGGTGAGCGGGATGCCGGTCATCTTCGAGACGACCTCGGCGACCACGTCCTCGTCCACCACGCCATCGGCCTCGCGCGATTTGTCGCGCCAGTCGCGCGTGATCGTTTGCTTCTTCTTCTTGAGCTTGTCGGCCGAATCGCGGAGCGAGGCGGCCTTCTCGAAATCCTGATTGGCGACCGCTTCTTCCTTTTCCTTATTCAGCCGCTCGACTTCGTCGTCGATTTCCTTGAGGTCCGGCGGCTTGGTCATGGCCTTGAGCCGCACTCGAGCGCCCGATTCGTCGATCACGTCGATCGCCTTGTCCGGTAGGCAGCGGCCGGTGATGTAGCGGCTCGACAGCTCGACGGCCGCCTCGAGGGCGTCGTCGGTGATTTGCACGCGATGGTGCGATTCGTAGCGATCGCGAAGTCCCTTGAGGATTTCGATCGTTTCCGACTTGGTCGAAGGCTCGACGATAATCAATTGGAAGCGGCGATCCAGCGCGCTATCCTTCTCGATATACTTGCGGTATTCGTCGAGCGTGGTCGCGCCGATGCACTGGATTTCGCCGCGGGCGAGGGCCGGCTTCAAGACGTTCGAGGCGTCGATGGCTCCTTCCGCCCCGCCGGCGCCGACGAGCGTGTGCAGCTCGTCGATGAAAAGGATCGTGTTCTTCGCCCGGCGGACTTCGTTCATCACGGCCTTGATCCGCTCCTCGAACTGGCCACGATACTTCGTGCCCGCGACCATCATGGCCAGATCGAGCACGACGATGCGGCGGTCGGACAGCAGCTCGGGCACGTTGCCATCCACGACGCGCTGGGCAAAGCCCTCGACGATGGCCGTTTTGCCGACTCCCGCTTCACCCAGCAGGACCGGATTGTTCTTGGTGCGGCGGCAAAGGATTTGAATGGCCCGCTCGATTTCCTTTTCGCGGCCAATGACCGGATCGAGCTTTCCTTGGCGGGCTAATTCGGTGAGATCACGGCCGAAGCTATCGAGCGCCGGAGTCTTCGACTTGCCGGCTTTGCCGGTCGTTTCCTGCCCGCCGCTCCGTTCGCCGCCGCCGCGCTCGGTGGCTTCGCCCCCCTCGATGCCGTGCCCCAACAGGCTGAGCACTTCCTCGCGGACGTCTTCGAGCTTTAGACCGAGATTCATCAGCACCTGCGCGGCGACCCCTTCCTGCTCGCGCAGCAAGCCGAGCAGGATGTGCTCGGTGCCGACGTAGTTGTGGTTCAGATTGCGGGCCTCTTCCATCGAGTATTCGATCACCTTCTTGGCTCGCGGCGTTTGCGGGAGCTTGCCCATGGTGACCATATCGGGACCGCTTTGGACGAGCTTCTCGACCTCGAGCCGAATCTTGCGCAGATCGATGTCGAGGTTCTTGAGCACGTTGGCAGCGACGCCGCTCCCTTCCTTGATCAGACCCAGCAGCACGTGCTCGGTGCCGATATATTCGTGGTTGAAGCGCTGGGCTTCTTGATTGGCCAGTTGCATCACTTTTCTGGCCCGATCTGTAAATCGCTCGTACATGGATCGATTCTCCCGGGGCTAAACCCGCGTGTTCATCTCGTTCTTATGATCGCGTTCTTACTATTGTGTGCGCGGCGTCAAGACCCGTGAAATGTTCCGACGCACACAGTTCCAAACACCTCGCTCAAGCGGCTTCCGACAATCGCTCCTGTTCGGCCTCGTCGGCCGGCCGTTCATCGGTAATCCCGTCCGATGCTTCAGAATCCACCGTCATCTCCGCAGCCTCTCGCATTTGAACTGCCAAGCGAGTTCGTTGCCGGGCGATCTCTAAAGTCCATCGTTCCGCGCCATCCATGCGGTTGAGCCGCGACAATTGTTCCCCCGCCTCCTGATGCCGCCCGGTGTGCCGCAGCAGCGTGGCGAGCATTAGCCGCGCTTCCACGTCCAGCACGTTGCCGGTCAGCAGTCGGTTGAGGGCCAATTCGGCCTCGAACCAATTCCCCTTTAAGTATTCGCTTCGGGCCGAGTTAAACAAGTCCTCGTCGTCGGCTGACGGCCCGCTCACTTTCAAGCCAGTAACCCATCGCACGGAAACCGCCGCCCAGGCGATCCAAAGCAACCCCGTCGCCAGCCAAATCAGCGCTCGCACCTCGGGGCTATACAACTCCGTCCAAAGTCGGCTGCAGACCAAGGCCAGGTTCAAAAGCGCGGCAAAACCGGCGGCCATCGCCAGCCCCGTCCACGACCCGGCAAACCACAATTGCGGCAAGCCCGGCCAGACCAGCGTAACCCATCGCAACCGCCGCATGGCGAGAAACCTCCGTGTTCAACCGCCGTCCGCCGCCGACCACATCCCAGGGCGCATTTTGAGCCACGGAATTCTAACTCGCAAATCGCCCTGAATCAAGGCAAATGAAAGACAGGCTTGGAGTTAGGTAAATTTCAGCGTTTAAATCGGCGGCGTTCGGGTCGCTACCGTCGGATGCGCTTTGTCGCTGAAGGACTGGGAAAGCGACGGAGATCCAAGAATAGTTGCCTTTCCACGATGCGATCCGAAGAGTTAAAAGCCAGAATCCGAGCGGTTACGTCGCCGATCGGCGAAATCCCCTCGATTCGGTTGCCGACGATGGCAAAGTGCTCAGCCCACACGTCATTGCGCGGGTTGAAGAATCGGATAACTGAGCCGCTGTCCCGATAGATCGACGCGATATCGCTTCCCTTCGCTTGATTGCAGAAGACACACGCGAAGGCCAAGTTCTCCGCCTCGGTCAATCCATCATGCTTTTCACTGACGATATGATCGACGGCGCAACCAAAGTAGGTATCATCTTCCGCGATCAGGCAGTACTCGCAGATGCCTTCGGCTCGCGTCCGAACGAATCTCCGGAGTTCGGCGCTGATATAGGTGACCGACATAGCGGCTAGCCAGCGAGGCGCTGGCGCGCGCGCGCCTTTGCCAGACGCATCAGATGTTCGACTTCAAGATAGTGCTTGAGTTCCGATTCCTCTTCCGCAGAAAGTGATGCCATTTTTTGCCGACGAATCAAGTCCGTCACCTTCTCCTTAGTCGCGTCGGAAGGGTGAAAGTCAACGACACTCTGAGGCGTTGTTCCAGCCGCGAGAAAATCGACGAATTCGTCGTAGGCTAGACTCATTAGAACCTCCAAAT
The DNA here is from genome assembly GCA_035939775.1 of Pirellulales bacterium. Taxonomy (NCBI): domain Bacteria; kingdom Pseudomonadati; phylum Planctomycetota; class Planctomycetia; order Pirellulales; species Pirellulales bacterium. The sequence continues at coordinate 17,126 of DASZFO010000094.1, forward strand.
GGCAAGCCATCGTCGCGGCGCGCCATTGACCACGCAACGAGAGATCGCCTTATTCCACACGACGTTATTATACGGCCAAATCGCGGCGCACGCCAATTCAATCGGTGCGGTGCCGTGGCGTGCTTGGAGTTAGGTGCGGCGATTCGAGCAATAACTAAACCTTCGAGACTGCCTCCGGCGCCGTCAACCGTCGCAGTTGGCCGCAGGCGGCGTTGATTTCGTCTCCTTTGCGCTCGCGGACTTGGACGTTAATCCCGCCTTCGCGGAGGATTTCGAGGAACCGCTGCTGCGCCGCGCGGGTCGGGGCATGGTAAGGGAGGCCGGCGACGGGGTTGTATGGGATGACGTTCAGGAGCGCCAACCGGCCTTCAAGCAGCTTGGCCAACTTGTGGGCATGTTGCGGCAGATCGTTGATCCCACCTAAGAGCACATACTCGAAAGTCAGCCGCCGGCCCGAGATCTCGAAATAATGGTCGGCCGCCTGGATGATCGCCTCGAGGCCGATGTTCTTGTTCACCGGCACAAGCTGCGTGCGCAGATGATCGTTCGGTGCATGCAACGACACCGCCAATTGAAAGCGGCTGTCCAGTTCCGCCAAGCGGCGAATCGCCGGCGGCAGGCCGACCGTCGAGATCGTGATCCGGCGATGGCCGATGCCCAGGCCGGTCGGGCTGGTCGCCTCGCCCAGCGCAGAGAGCAGACTATCGAGGTTCGCCAGCGGCTCGCCCATTCCCATTACCACGATGTGGCTGAGCCGCTCTTCCTGCGGCAACAACCGGGCCAGCAATAGCGTCTGCTCAACGATCTCGCCGGCCGTGAGATTCCGCACCACGCCATCCAAACCGCTCGCGCAGAACACGCATCCCATTGCGCAGCCTACCTGCGAGCTGATGCAGATCGTTCGCCGCGGGCCATCGCGGAGCAACACGCATTCGATGCGGTGCGAATCGTGCAATTCCAAAAGCAACTTTTCGGTGCCGTCCGCCGCCCGATGATGGCGGGCAATCGTGGTAGTCCAAATGCGGAAATCGGCGGCAAGCTGGCCGCGCAGCTCCTTCGGCAGATCGGTCATGTCGTCGAAACTGTTCGCCCGCCGCTCGAACAACCAGCGGCGAATCTGCCCCGCACGATAGGTCGGCACGCCGCGCTCGGCGAGCCAGGCGGAAAGGGCGGCCGAATCAGGCTCGAGAATGTGGATCAAGGGACGCGCTGCCTGCCGAGATTGAACGATGCATGTGCCGCCGCGGGCTTTGTCCAAGCTACGCGGCACCATTGCATTGTGCATGACGCGGCAAGGCTTTCCAAGCCCGCGTCGATTAGCCGGCGTTGGACGTCGCCGGTTCCAAGCCGATTTCGAGCGGCTCGGCTTCCGGCGAGCCAGCAGGCGTGACGGCCAGGCCACCTTTGGCGAGAAAGGCGCGTTGCCAGCCTTGGCTCACGAACGAGAGCACGATCGCGCCGCCGAAGGCGATCAGCGAGAAGACCATGAATCCGCCGCCGAAGCTCGAGGTCCATTGCTTCATCTGACCGAGCAGGTTCGGCAGCAGGAATCCGCCGATCCCGCCGGCCGCGCCGACGATCCCGGTCACGACGCCGATCTCCTGCGAGAACCGCTGCGGAACCAACTGGAACACGGCGCCGTTGCCTAGCCCGAGCATCCCCATCGTGACGAACATCAATCCAACGCCGAGCCCGAGCGCCGGCGACGTTGCCAGCCCGACCATCATCAGGCCGACGCCGAGGTACAGCGCCGTCAAGACGCGCAGTCCGCCGAAGCGATCGGAAAAATAGCCGCCGACCGGCCGCAGGAACGATCCCGAGATCACGCACAGCGTCGTGTACAGCCCGGCCTGCGGAGCGGAAAGGCCGTATTGATCGTGAAAGAAGATGTTCAGGATGCTGGCCAGCCCGACGAAGCCGCCGAACGTGATCGAGTAGAACAGACAGAACCACCACGTGTCGCGTTTGGCGAGCACCGCCGCGTAGCGCGAAAGGGGCTGCGGCGCCGGTTGCTTGGGGCTATCCTTCGCCAGGATGCAAAATACGATGAGCGTGACCACGATGGGAATCAACGCCAGTCCGAAGACGGCGTGCCAGCCGATCTGCTCGGCCAATCGCGGGCCAAAGAAGGTGGCCAGGGCCGTGCCGCTGTTGCCCGCCCCGGCAATCCCCATCGCCAGCCCTTGATGTTCGGGCGGATACCAGCGGCTAGCTAGCGGCAAGGCGGCGGCAAAGCTTGCCCCCGCCACGCCCAACATCAGCCCGATCAACAGGAGCTTCGAGAAGCTGTCGGCCCAAAGCCAGCCGAGCGCCAGCGGCACGAGTGTCAACACCAAGCCGATGATCGCAGTCCGCCGCGCGCCCCAATGATCGGTCATCAGCCCCAGGAGCAAGCGCAGCACTGCGCCTCCCAAGAGCGGGACTGCCACAACGAGTCCTTTTTGCCCAGGCGTCAAGTGAAAGTCGGCCGCGATGGAATTCCCCAGCGCGCCGACCAGCACCCAGACCATGAAGCTGATGTCGAAATAGAGGAACGCGCTGAACAACGTCGGCAGGTGGCCGGCACGGCGGAAGTCGCGGAGATTCATGGGGAAGTTGCTCTTTCTAATGGGTTTTTCCTAGGGTGACTTTGGTAGGATGCGTCAAGTCCGCGCGGACGCACCGGAACCCGGCGCGGCTGCCGATCAGTGGTGACGCGCGGTGCGTCTGCGCAGAGCCTTGACGCACCCTACGGCTGCGGATTCGCGCTTGCGAGAGTTCAAGCTTCGTCATTCCATTCTCTCCGGCCGAACTCGGACGGCGCAGGACTTGTACGCCGGCTGCTTTGAATACGGGTCGAAGACGGCGTCGGTAAGTTGGTTCACCGTTTCGTAGTGCATGGGCAAAAAGACTTGCCCCGGCTGCACTGTGGGGGTAACGAATGCCTTGGCTCGAATCCGGCCGCGCTGCGATTCGATTTGGACCCACTCGTTCAGGCGAACGCCCAACCGCTTAGCGTCGGCCGGATTGATCTCGACGTAGAGGTTTTGCGGATAGAGCTTCCGCAGCACGGCCGATTTCGCCGTCCGCGTTTGCGTATGCCATTGGGCGGCGCTGCCGCGGCCGGTCAACAATTGGAACGGGAATTTCGCATTCGGCGGTTCGCGCAACGGTCGCGAATTCTCGAAAATGAATCGCGCCCGGCCGTCGGCATGATGGAACCGGCCATCGGCGAACAGCCGCCGCTCGGGCTCGCGGTCTGCGCCCCCCGCTGGATAGGGCCATTGAATGCCGGCGCGCTCGCCGAGCATCCGGTAATCGAGGATGCCGCTGAAATCGCACGGCTGGCCGACCGAGAGTCGCTTGAGAATCTGAAACACGGCCTCCGGCGTTTCCCATTCGGAAAACATCGGGCCGCAGCCCCAATACTCGGCGATCAATTTGAAGATCGAAAAATCGGAAAGCGCCATCCCTGGCGCTTTCGCGACTTTCTTAATCACGCCGATCCGTCGTTCCGAATTGATGAACGTTCCTTCTTTTTCTCCCCAGGCCGCGGCGGGCAGCACCAGGTCGGCGCGCTCGGCCGTTTCGGTCGTGTGGTACATGTCCTGCACCACCAGGAACTCCAGCCGATCGAAGATATCGAATAACTGTCCTTGATTGATCCACGAATGGGCCGGGTTTGTGGCGATGACCCACAGCGCCTTGATCTTGCCGGCCAGCACCCCTTCCAGAATCTCGTTGTAGGCCCAGCCGTTGCGATCGGGGATACGGGCCGGATCGATCGCCAACTGCCGGGCGACCTTTTGCCGATGCGCGGGATTCGCGAAATCGTGCCCGCCGAGTAGATTCGTCG
>DASZFO010000095.1 GCA_035939775.1 Pirellulales bacterium
TTCAAATTCCGCGGTTCCGCGGCATCGACCTTATTGAGCACCAGGATCGTGTCTTTGGCCTCGATCCCCAGCTCCTCGAGCACGTCGTAAACGGCGGCGATCTGATCGCCGGCCGCCGGATTGCTCGCGTCGGCCACGTGCAACAGCAGATTTGCCTGCCGGGCTTCTTCGAGCGTCGCCTTGAAGCTGGCGATCAAATGGTGCGGCAGATCGCGTATGAAGCCGACCGTGTCGCTCAATAGCACGGGTCCCCAGCCCGGCAATTGCCAGCGGCGGGTTCGGGTGTCGAGCGTGGCGAAGAGTTTGTCCTCCGCCAGCACGTCGCTTCCGGTGAGCGTATTCAAAAGCGTGCTCTTTCCGGCGTTCGTGTAGCCGACGAGGGAAACGGTCATCCGATCGCGGCGGGCGGCGACCTCGCGCTCTTTGCGGCGCTGGATTCCCTTGAGTTCGCTCCCCAAATCGTGAATCCGCTTTTCGACCAGCCGGCGATCGACTTCCAACTGCTTTTCGCCGGGACCGCGCATGCCGATCCCCATTTTGATTCGCGAGAGATGGGTCCACATCCGCTTCAGCCGCGGCAGCGAGTATTGAAGCTGGGCCATCTCTACGGCGAGGCGGGATTCGTAGGTCTTGGCCCGGCCGGCGAAGATATCGAGAATCAATTCGGTGCGGTCGACCACCTTGATTCCGAGGGCCTCCTCCAGATTGCGGATTTGAGCCGGCGAGAGATCGTTGTCGAAGAGGACAACGTCGGCATCGGTGCTGCCGGCAAGCTGCTCGAGTTCGGCGAGCTTTCCTTTGCCGAGATAAGTGGTCACGTCGGGAGCGTCGCGCCGCTGCGTGAGCCGCCCGACGACCCGCGCCCCGGCGGTCTCGGCCAGCCCTTCCAATTCGTCGAGCGGATGCTCGTAGTCCGCGCGGTCAGCCAAAAGAACGCCGACGAGGATCGCCGCTTCACTGGCGATGCTCTCCGTCCGTTTCATTTCAGTCACGGTGCGATTGGTCCTCCTTATTGGATTTATCGGCTGATTCTAACCCGCACGATGTCAAATCTATTCTACCATGCGAAGCAGGCTTTGACTAAGACAATGGAACCGGGCAATTGTTCGCGTCGGCCTCTCCTACGGCAACCTTTTCATACGCCGCGGCGGCCAATTGTTGGAGACTCGAAACAACCGACGGTTCATCGCAGCCACCCACTAGGACCGTGATTATCGGGTGCCCGGGTCGGATGGCAGTGCCAGTCGCCGGAATATCGGCCAGGATCGGCCAATCGTGCCCCTGATTCTGCCGTTCGGCCCACTCGGAGAAATCCGCGCCAACGAGCCAACTGGCTGTGGAGTACAACACTGCTTTGCCAGTGGCCACGCGATTTCGGCATTCAAATGCCGACGACGCAACATTCGCGGAAAGTGTTTTTTCGTCGTCCGACGATCGCCGACAGGCCGCGACGTGCAATGAAACGGCATTTATTCCGTACGCCCGTTCCAAGACTTCGACCGACGCGGTGTAGCGCGGATTGACTTCGATCGGCCAAATCTGATCGCCGTTCGATATCAGATCGACGCTGAACAAGCCGACGAGATCGAATGCCCTAGCCAATACGATACCAAGTTCATGAATGCGGTCGCTGGCGTCCGGCGAAACCGCAAGCGGACCGATCGAGCCGCAATAGCGAAATCGGTCGCTGGAACTCATGCCGGTCCCGCACCAGGGCATACCAATCAGTTGGCGAGTCAGGCCCAGGCAGATTGCTTCATTGCCGGTGCCGATGTAGACCGCGCTGGCCGGCAAGCCTTCGATGAACTCTTGAAAATAGCGGTGAGGCGCACTCAGCGAATTCGCAGGACCGCCCAGCCAAGGTTCAATGCGACTTCCGCCGGCCGAGGCCAGCGGCTTGGAAAGCCACGAGCCGTCGGTCGGCACCCCGTCCACGTGCAGCGAGCATCGCGGAGCGGAAAAACCGGCCGCGCGCACTGCCGCCGCCACGCGCCGCGGATCGCGCACGGCCCGCAGTGCCTCGCCGCCGACGCCAATCAGCGGCCGAAAGGCGGCCATGCGGTCCACCAGCGCCGGATGGTTTTCCAGCGCCCCGGTGTACATCCACGGCCCGGGCGGCGCCGCAGCCAGCGCCTGTTCCAATCCCTCCGGATAGGCGTCGATCCGCTCGACGGGGCAGCACGACCGCAGGTCGAGATCGGCAAACAAGTCGGCGGCCCAAGGGTTTAAGCCGCCGCGCCTGGCCGACATCGCCGCCGCTCGGGCGCTCGCCCCGACGATTAGGATCGTCTCGTCCGCTTGTTCATTGCAAAAATTGCTGACACCAATAGCAGGACCCATCCGTGGCAGTATAGGCGGCCACGCCGATCCGCCGGTAGCTTGGATTGAGGATATTTGCCCGATGCCCTGACGAACTCATCCACGACGACATGGCTTCTTCCGCCGATCGCTGACCCCAGGCGATATTCTCCGCCACGCCGATCGACGAATGCTGCAAGTTATGGCTATTCGTCATCCAAGCCGCGTGGTTGCGGGCGGTTTGCTCGAGCGACATGTCGATTTGCAAGGCCGGCAGGCCGTACAGTGCCCGCTGGGCGTTTGTACCGTCCACAATCGCCTTTTCCACGGGGTGAAGATCAATTCGCGGCGTTACCGGGATCGTCGATGTTGTCGTGGCTTCCACGGCCATCAAAACCACCGTCGCGAGCTTCATCAGAGCCGGAAACATAGTTTCTCCTTAAACAAACGAGGAACGAAACAGAAACCAAGCGAGCCGGACGGCGTAAGCCGCCGGATCATCGTGAACCAACCAACTTAGGCCAGCGATCGCTACTGGACAGTCCGCCGCGGCGGGCTGCTGGATCAACAGGCAAAGGCGGGCTTGCCGTTGGGCCGACGGTTCCAGGTTGGTAAGGTGGGTTGGAAACCGGCGGGGCAAACTGCGGTGAGTTTGCGGGCAAGGCCGTCCAACATAACCGAGGAAAAATCGCGTGCAAGGGGGTCGCGAAACGGCCAGAGAAAGTAATCACACGGTGCTTGTAATCGACGGCAGGTTTGCTAACCTGCTTGGTTCGGACGGACGAGAGCCGTCGTTTGCCGCTGTAGCGCCAATGCAACGCAACGTCGTTTAACCCGGAGCCATCGGCGACGGACCCCGCGCCGCTCGGCATCCCCAATGGCTCCAGGCTAAGAACGCCTAACAAATCCGGCGGGGACTGTCCCCCTTTTGCGGAGTCCGCGGAGCAAAACGGGGACTTTCCCCTTCTCCCAGCCGGATTTGTTAGGCGCTCTAAACGGAAATCCAACCCACATCAGGAGAAACAGTCATGTCGATGTTCGTCGGAGAAGCCCTGGCTGGAGAGGGCAATGAGATTGCCCACATCGATCTGTTGATTGGCGACAAGGATGGCCCAGTCGGCGTGGCGTTCGCCAACGCCTTGGCTCGGCAAAGCCAAGGGCACTCCAATCTATTGGCGGTGCTAACGCCGAATCTGGCCGTGAAGCCGTCCACTGTGCTCGTCACCAAGGTGACGATCAAGGGAGCCAAGCAGGCCGTCCAGATGTTCGGTCCGGCTCAGTCTGCGGTCGCCAAGGCGGTGGCCGATTCGGTCGCGGACGGCGTGATCCCCAAAAATCAGGTGGAAAGTCTGGTAATCGTCTGCGGCGTGTTCATTCATTGGGAAGCCTCCGACGACAAGAAGATCTACGAATTCAACTACAAGGCCACGAAAGACGCGATCTCCAATGCCATGAAGGGCAAGCCGACCATCGACGAGGTGTTGGCCGGCAAGGAATCGGCGCACCATCCGTTCCGCGGATTCTGACGCTGCGCGAGTACGAAGTACAAAAGACGCGGTACGAAGTACGGCGTATGGCCCATCCCAAAATCCTGATCCAGCTCGACAGCGATCCGCAGCCGAGTGTGTTTGATGCCGTCGTGGCGATTGATGCCGGGGTGGATCAGCTTTTGCGGCACGGCGGAGTGACTGTCGAACTGGTGCGTGATCTCGTTTACGGCGGGATGTTTACGCGGTCACCCGCCGATTTGAAATCGACGGCCATCTTCATCGGCGGCTCGAACGTGGCGGCAGCGGAACGGATTCTGGCCGAGGTCCGCAAGTCGTTCTTTGGTCCGCTGCGAATGTCCGTGCTGTTGGATGCTAACGGCGCGAACACGACGGCGGCGGCGGCCGTGCTCGCCGCGTCGCGCCAAATGCCGCTTGCGAAAACGCAAGCGCTCGTTCTCGCGGGAACCGGTCCCGTTGGCAGCCGAGTCGCGCGGCTGCTGGCCGGCGCGGGAGCGGTCGTGCGAATTGGTTCGCGCGATCTCGAACGGGCGGAATCCGTTGGTCGCGCCGTCATAGAGCGAGTTCCATCCGCCGACGTTTCATCGTTCGTCATCTCTGGAGAGGATGGTTTGAGATCGGCCCTGGATGGCGTTCAGCTCGTGATCGCCGCCGGTCCCCCGGGCGTGACTTTGCTGCCGGCGGCAATTCGCCGCGCGTGCCCGACGTTGCAAGCAGCCATTGATCTCAACGCGGTTCCACCACTGGGCATCGAAGGGGTCGAGGCGACAGATCGGGCGCGGTCGCTGGATGGGATCACCGCTTTCGGTGCGATCGGCGTCGGCGGACTAAAGATGAAGATTCACAAACGAGCCATCCAGCGGCTGTTTGAATCGAACGATCGAGTGCTCGACGCAGAAGAAGTACTGGAACTCGCGGCGGAGGAAAGTGGGCAGTAAACGGTAAGCAGTGGGCAGTATGTAGAAAGCACTGTTTCCCGGACCGACGTCTACTGCCAACTGCCAACTGCCTACTGCCTTTCTTCCTCCGGCGGTTCGATGTCGATAGGCAGGTCCGACTCGTGAAGTTGATCGACGACTTCGCGATAGCGGCGGCGTGTGCCGATGTGCGCCCAACCTAGAAAGACATTGCCCGCCGCTGAGACCCCCAGAGCCCCGAGCGCAGCGAACAGAGGCAACGACGGTTTGTCCGGATCGCGGATCGCGGCGGAATCGGTTGCGTTCGCCGCGGCGGAAGGGCTGTCATCTTCGCGCCGGGTCGGGTGATCCACAGCTTGAAACGAAGCCTGCTCGGCGGTCCCAGTTGCCGCCGCGGCGAGTGGAGCGGCCAGAGGGTTCTTAGGCAGTTCGTTGGGTGCCGATTGATTGGCCAAGGTCTTCGCGTCGCTCGAAGGCTCGGAACGTTTTGCGGCGCTTTCCGGTGGCGATGCGTCTAGCCGCGGGGGCTTTGACGAATCGCCGGCGACGTTGTCAGGAACCTTGAAAACAGTCTGCCCTTGGTTCGGCAACGTGCCCGCGCCCACGCGGATCTCGATTTGTCGAATGTCGCGCAGCTCGGGAGGAACATAGCTTCGGGCGACGACGCCCCCCTTGAGAAACAGATCGGGCTCGACCTGCACGATATAGGTATTGCCCCCTTCCTTGATCGGCTCCCAACCAAACTCCACGCCGACCGCGGCGACGACCAAGAGAACGCTAGATGCACTAAGCATGATAGAGACTCGGGGTTCGGGACTCGGGGAAATGGAATCGCCCGACAAGATTCATCCTACGCGACGGCTTGTGCGCGCTCTAGTCCCGAGCCCCGACTCCCGAATCCCGCGTTTTTTTCGGCGACTTCCGTAGGCTATCCAGCTCGACGTTCAACATTCTCAAGCCGGTCTGCAAAAACGACACGGCCATTGGCCCGACGAAAATCCCCAGCGGCCCCATCGCCGCGACCCCGCCCAGCACACTCAACAGCGCGAGCAGCGGGTGCAAGTTCGCCTGGCCGTGCAGAATCAACGGCTTAACGACGTTATCCGCGACGAGGGCGACCAGAAAGCAAAAGATAGCCAACGCGATCCCGGCTGGCACATGGTCTCCGACCATAAGCCATACGGAGCACGAACCCCAGACGATGGCCGATCCAACGATCGGCACAAACGACGCAAACACCGTCAAAATCATGAGCAAAACCACGGCCTCAAGTCCGGCGAAGTAATAGGCGATCGCGTCGAGAACTCCCTGCAAAAGTGCGGTCAAGATCGTTGCCGTCGCCACGGCCCGGCTCATATCGACGAATTGTGCGATCAGTTCCTGTTGATACTTCGACTCCAGCGGCACCAACTCCGTGCTTGCGGCGACTAAGTCCTTTCCATCCGCGAGAAAATAGTAAAGCGCGAAAACGGTAACAAAAGCATTGACCAGAAAGCCGGCGAGGTAGCTTGGCGTTTTCAAAGCCAATGGGCCAAACCAATCGTTGACCCTGGCCGCGATCATCTTGTGTATTTCAGAGGGCGTAATCTCCAAGTCGAATCGCTTGTTGATTGGCTCGATCAGCTTGTCGAGCTGGGTAGGAACGTTCGGCGCGGCTTCCGCCGCCACGCCATCTCCACGGTCGTTCGCCGCCGACGAGGACGACTGCTCGCGAGCTTTCCGCCCGCCTTGATCGGCAAGGAAGCTCACGGCGTCCGCTGAGGCACGGAACACGACGAAGCCGACAGGCGCAAGCACGATCACAAGGATTAGCACCGTGGTGATCGCCGCGGCAATTCGGTCGTACCCATGTAGGCGGTTGATGATTGCGATGTGCAACGGTCGAAACAGAATCGTCAACAGCACTGCCAAGAACAGCGGCAGAAGAAAACCGATCATCACTTGGATGAAAAGGAATCCGAGGGCCACGACTAAAACGATCAGACCGATCAGCGTGATGATGCGGGCCATGAAGGGCGCTCCTCGAATTGAATGCCGCACATTGTAAGGCCAGCGACAACAAGTGGCGAGAGGCTGGCGGACGAGACTCGGGGTTCGGGGCTCGGAATTCGGAAGAAGAGCGGCAGGCTCCCGCCGCGCGCGGCGCGCGGCTAGACTGGTGTTGGCGCGCCGACAGGTCGCCAGATCGCGGATTGACGTTGTCGCCATTGCCAGCCCCGAGCCCCGAGTCCTGAGCCCCGAACCCCGTGCCCTTTCCTCGCAAATGGCCGCTCCTGGCGATCAAGATCGCGATACTTGCGCTCCTGGTTTGGGGCGTTCATCGCACGTTGGGCGATGCGTACGACAAGCTCCGCGATCAGCCGCTCCACCTTAATCCGCTTTGGCTCATCGTGTCGGGCATCTTGTATCTGGTCGCGATGGTCCCGAGCGTGTTGTTCTGGCATCGAGTCTTGCACGTGCTCGGTCAAGAGGCGGGGCTGCTGAAAACGCTGCGGGCCTATTACATCGGCCATTTGGGAAAATACGTCCCCGGCAAGGCGCTGGTGGTCGTGTTGCGGGCCGGAATGGTTCGCGGCGAGCGGGTGCACGGCGGTGTGGCGGCGGCGACGGTGTTCGTCGAAACCCTTACCATGATGGCCTCGGGTTCGTTCATCGCCGCTGCATTAGTCGCCATCTTGTACCGGGAACATTGGCTCTACGTCGCCGGCGCGGTCGTCTGCATGTTCGCGGCGGGTCTGCCGACGCTGCCGCCGGTCTTTGCCTATTTGGTTCGCCTGACACGAATCGGCCGCGGGGCTGCCGAAGCGGGCGTCGATCTCAATCGAATCGACTATGGCACGCTGCTCCTCGGTTGGCTCGGCACCGGGATTGGCTGGTTCATCTCCGGCTTGAGCCTTTGGGCGACGCTCCGCGGTATGGGGGAAACCGCGCTCGGGCCGATCGACGGACTGCCCTTCCTCACCATGATCGTCGCAATCTCGGTCGTCGCCGGCTTTATTTCGATGATCCCCGGAGGCCTCGGATCGCGCGATCTGGTCATGCTGGAACTGCTCCATTTGCGGTTGGGCGATACGGTGGCCCTAGTCTCCACGGTGCTGCTACGTCTCGTTTGGCTGGGAGCGGAACTGGCAATCTCCGCGGTGCTTTACCCGTTGCGGTCGAGAGCCTAACGCATTTGCCGCGGTCCTCAGAGCTTTTTTGCAGTGGATGCGGGTCGAATTCGCGCTGCGCTTAATCTATGATGGAGTTTGCGACTCCGATCTCCGACCAACCGCTGGAGTTCCCTTCGGGTCTGAGCCTCAGGGTCGAAGACAGGCTTTAGCCTGCCGACCGCAGCCGAAAGGCTGAACTCCAACATTCCAACTTCCGACGTCCAATCACGGCAGATTCTCCGGTTCGCAAGCGAACCGGCTAACGAGCGACCTGCGGCATTCGACCTCCGACCTCCGAACTCTAGTTCCCGTGCTCTCCGCCGTCATACCGCTGTTCAACGAAGCTGAAAGTCTCGCGACGCTCCACAAAGAGCTGGTCGCGGTCGCTGACGCTCAGGGATACGACCTGGAGATCCTCTTCGTCGACGACGGTTCGACGGACGGTTCCTGGACGGCGGTTCAGCGGTTGGTGAAACTCGACAAGCGCGTGCGCGGGATTCGCTTCCGCCGCAATTTTGGCAAAGCGGCCGCGTTGAGCGCCGGTTTTCGCGCTGCCCGCGGAGACTTGATCGTCACGCTCGACGCCGATCTGCAAGACGATCCGCGCGAAATCCCGCGGCTCTTGGCCGTGATGGAAGGGGATTGCGACGTGGTGAGCGGCTGGAAGCAAGTGCGGCACGACCCGTGGCACAAAGTCCTGCCGTCGCGAATCTTCAACTGGCTCGTGAGCTGGCTCACGGGAGTGTATCTGCACGACCACAATTGCGGGCTAAAGTGCTACCGCCGCGAGGTGTTCTCGGAAGTGCGGCTGTATGGCGAGCTGCACCGGTTCGTGCCGGTGCTCGCGGCGGCCCGCGGATTCCGAGTCGGCGAGTTGCCGATCGCCCATCGCCCGCGGAAATTCGGCCGCTCGAAGTATGGCATGCGGCGGTTCGTGAAAGGATTCTTGGATTTGCTGACGGTGAAATTCCTGACCGGCTTCGGCCAGCGGCCGCAGCATCTGCTCGGGGCAATCGGACTGTTTTGTTTTTCGCTCGGAGTGCTGGGGCTGGCGTATCTGGCCGGCTTTTGGGTCGTGCAGGAAATCCGCGGGATCGATCCCAGATTGCACGAACGGCCGGCGCTCATTTACTCGATCGGCGCGCTGTTGTTTGGCGCCCAGCTTATGTCGATCGGGTTTCTGGCCGAATTGATCATCGCCTACACGGGACGCGATGCGGAAACATATTCCGTCGCGGAGCGCGCGGGTGAACTTGACGACGAACCTGCCCACGACTCTGCCGATGGATCTGCCCGAAAGCACCACGATACGCCTGCCTGACGATCCGCGCGCTCCGCTGCGACGCGGCGTCTATGCAATTCTGATTGCGCTGTCGGCGGGCAGCATGATCGGCCGGATTCTGGCGGTGAATTCCGTCGATTTGATCCAAGTGGATAAGTCGCTCGTGGCCAAGGAGGTCGAAAAGCGGGCGGCGGAACTCAAAGCCAGCGGCCAGCCGGTCGATAAGGCGACCTTGGAACGTCTGGAGCGCGAAGCTCAGGCGATGGTTGGCAGGCAACGTCCGTTTCTCGGCGCCAACGACCGCAGCCGTTGGGCCACGATCCGAGCGCTCGTCGAGCGCGGCACCTACGCGATCGACGACGTCATCGCCGAGCCGAATTGGGACACCATCGACATGGTGCAGCATAAGGACGCCTCCGGGAATCTGCACCTCTATTCGAGCAAGCCGACGCTCCCCACGACGATCTTGGCCGGCGAGTATTGGCTCATCAACCGCGTCGCGGGCGCGACGCTCGGCGACCATCCGTACGAGATCGGCCGCTTCATGCTAATCACGATCAACGTGATCCCGCTCGCGATTTATTTCTGGCTGTTGGCCCGAATGGTCGAGCGATACGGCACGACGGACTGGGGACGAATCTTCGTGATCGCGGCGGCGACGTTCGCCACATTCATTACCACGTTTGCCGTTGTGCTCAATAATCACATAACGGGCGCGGTGACGACGCTCGCCGCGCTGTATGCCGTTGCACGGATTTGGATCGACGGGCGGCGCGAGCTGCGCTATTTCGCGCTGGCCGGATTGCTGGCGGCGTTCACAGCCTCGGATGAGCTGCCGGCCCTGTCGTTCTTCGCCCTCTTGTCGATCGGGCTGCTCTGGAAAGCGCCGAAGCAAACGCTGATCGCTTACGTTCCTGCGGCCCTCGTCGTGGCAGCCGGATTCTTTGGCACGAACTATCTGGCCCATGAGAGCTGGCGCCCGCCCTACTTTCATCGCACGGCCGATGGAAAGGGGGATGATTGGTATCATTTCACCTATAAGCGGGCGAGCGATGGAAAGATGATTACCAGCTATTGGTCGGACCCGAAGGGGATCGATCTCGGCGAGCCGTCGCCCGCCGTCTATGCGTTTCAAACGACCATCGGGCACCACGGTATTTTCTCGCTGACGCCGATTTGGCTCTTGGCAATTCCGGGCGTGTTTTTGCTCGGCTGGGGACGCGCATATCGGCTCCGCGAACTAGCTCTCTTGATCGGAGCGGTGACCATCGTCTGCGTGAGCTACTATCTGTTCGTGGTGAAACCGCTGGATCGCAATTACGGCGGCATGACGAGTGGCTTTCGCTGGGTCTTCTGGATGGCCCCGCTCTGGCTGTTGGCGATGTTGCCGGCGGCCGATTGGCTTGCGCCGCGGCGTTGGGGCCGCGGCATCGCCTACGCGCTGATCGCCATCTCGGCGCTGTCCGCTAGCTATCCAATTTGGAATCCCTGGACCTTTCCCTGGCTCACAAACCTATTCATCCACCTCGGCTGGACGAAGTTCTGAACATTTCTCGGCCCATCGTGGCATCTCGCGTTTTGATGTGATACGATGCGCGTCGTTGACGGGACTCTCGTTCGTCGCGGGGATGAGCGAATGTCCAAGTCGTTCATTACTTATTTTGGAGGTGATGCGATGAAACGCCTTCTGACACCGATGCTCGTTCTCGCAGTCGTCGCGGTCGCAGGGGTAGCTCGAGCAGCGGACGATCCGACCGGCACCTGGAAATGGGAACGGAAGATTAACGATCAAACAATTGCCGTCTCGCTGAAGTTGAAGCTGGACGGAGACAAGCTGACCGGGACCCTTTCGGCGCGCAACATGGATACGGAAATCCAAGACGGCAAGTTCAAGGACGGCGACATCTCGTTCACGGTTACCCGCGATCGGAACGGGCAAAAGTTTACTCAGAAGTACGCAGGCAAGCAGAGCGGCGACACCATCAAAGGACAGGTCGAAGTCGAATTCAATGGCGAGAGCCGAAAAGTCGACTGGGAAGCCAAACGAGACAAGGCGTAATCGGCAATTCTTTGATTCGGAACCGAGCAAACAAGCGCCTTTAGAGCCTATCCGAGAACCGCCGGGGCCCTTTGCCCAGGCGGTTCTAGGATAGGCTCTTAGTCCTCGGAAAACTCTTGACGTGAAATCCCGAAATCTAGAATCCCCGAATTTGAAATCTCGCATTTGACCTGCTAACATGCTCAGCATTGACGAGACTGCCGTTCGTCGCAGGGGCGAGCCGATGTCTTCGTCGTTCCTTTTTGGAGGTTTTGTGATGAAACGCCTTCTGGCACCGATGATCGTCTTGGCAATTGTTGCGACGGCTACGGCAGTTCGAGCGGCGGATGATCCGACCGGCACATGGAAGTTTTCGATGAAGGCCGGAAACAATCAGACTCGCGACGTGACGATCAAGTTGAAGCTGGACGGAGACAAGCTCACCGGGAGCATTGCTGGACGCACCAACGATACGCCGATCACGGATGGGCAATACAAGGATGGCGACATCTCGTTCTCCGTCGTCCGCGAGCGAAACGGCAATAAGTTCACGACCAAGTATTCCGGCAAGTTGAGCGGCGATGGGATCAAAGGCAAGATCGAGTCGGAACGCAACGGTCAGACCAACACGCAGGATTGGGACGCGAAGCGCGAAAAGGCCTAGTGCCCCGATCGTCAGTTTGGCATCGCTCGCGCACGTGAAACTTCTGGAATTCGAGAATCTCAAATCTACTGTCCGAGATTTGGGGATTTGAATTCCGAGACTTCCCTTCGTACTCCGCGGCAGGATGCCGCGGCTACGAAGCGGGGAGCCCGAGTTGAGCCCATGCCGCCGGCAGCGGAGCGGTCACGGTGAGCGACTCGTTGGTCTCCGGGTGACGGAACGTCAGGCTTCGCGCGTGCAAGGCGATCGCCCGCTCGCGCGGGTCCGCCGTCTGCGGGCCAAAGGACGTCGCCGCGCTGTATTGCGCGTCGCCGGCGAGCGGATGACGGCGGCTGGCGGCCTGAATCCGCACCTGATGCATGCGGCCGGTTTCCAATTCGATCTCCAGGCAGGAACCGCGCCGCGCGAATTCGAGCGAGCCAGCTTTGATCGTGCGGTAATGGAGGACGGCTTGTTGGGCATTCGGGTCGCCGGCTGCGACCACCTCGGCCCGCGGCTCGCCGGGCACCTTGCGGATAAAATCAGTCCAAGTTCCCTCGGCCGGTTCGACCGTTCCTTCGAGACAAGCCCAATAGATCTTGCGCACCAGCCGCCGCTCGAATTGCCGCGAAATGATCCGCGCCGCCCGCCGCGTCTTGGCAAACAGGATCACTCCGGAGACCGGTCGATCCAAGCGATGCGGCAAGCCGAGATATGCTTCCTCCGCCGCCGCGCCGGCCTCGATGGCTCGGCTGCGCAGCCAATCGCGCGCGCGATCTTCTAGCGAATCTATCCCGGCTGGGGATTGGGTCGACAGCCCCGCCGGCTTCAGCACCGCCAGGCAACTGGGATCCTCGTAGAGAATCTCCAGGTCAGGATCGGGCATTTCGGTCCTACATAAGGTCGGGCGAGGGGTAGGGTGCGTCAAATCCGCGCTGACGCACCTGAACCGGGCTCAGCGCAGACACACGAACCAGCGGCCGGTGCGTCTGTGGCGGCCTTGACGCACCCTACGATTCTCGAACGCTCTACGCGTTGTCCGCAGTCGGCACGACGAACGGCGCACGATACTCGCGAGTCAGGAATGCGTTGGCCTGCGCGTTGTTCACGAGCGAATTGTTCACGAACGTTTCGGATTGCGGGTCGAAAGCCAAGCTCGCGCCGATCTGCAGTTTCGTGCGGTCGTCGAACTTCACCTTGTTGTCCGACAGATGCGCGATCACGCGATCGAGCGTCTCCTGCACGTTCTCGTTCGTCTTGATGCTCTTGAGCCGTTCGAGCGCTTCGCCGGGCGAATGTAGGTCGCCGAGTCGATAGTCGACATTGCCCAGATGGCACAGTGCGCTGGAGATATGTCCTTCCAGAATGGGCGCGTTCAAATCCTCCATCTTGCGGCTGCGGACCCCCTTGAGGAAGTTGCCGAAATGATCGCCGCCTCCCTTGAAGCTCATCACCAGCTTTCCGCTAGGATCGAAGATCGAAGCGTCGGAATAGCTCGGGCAGACCATCGTTCCTTCGGTGCCGTAGAAGAACACGGCCGTCATGGCCCGCTCCTCTTTCCCGTTTTCCGTCGTCCATTTCAGCATCGGCGCGGTTTCCAGCCCGCGAACCTCGAACACCAGCGTCTTGCCGTCGGCGAATTCCTGAATCGCGACCTGGGTATTCGCCGTTTCGCCGGCGTCTTCGTAGCCGAATCGGCCGCCGTAGGTGAGGATGCTCGACGAAAGCGATTTTTCCCCGAGCCCCCAGCGAGCGATGTCCATCTGATGAATGCCTTGATTGCCGATGTCGCCGTTGCCGTAATCCCATTGCCAGTGCCAATCGTAGTGGAACTTCGGACGCGTGAGCGGCTTGATCGGCGCCGGGCCACTCCACAGATCGTAATCGACTTCCGGTGGAATCGGATAATTCCCCTTCGGTCCGATGGTGCCCCGGCGCTTGTAACACAGCGCCCGCGCTAGCTTCACTTCGCCGAGTTTACCGTCGCGGAGATAGGCGATCGCTTTGTGCAAGCCGGGAGACGATCGGCTTTGCGTGCCGGCCTGGCAGATGCGCTGGTGCCTTGCGGCGGTCTGCACGTCGCGCCGACCTTCGCTCACGTTGTGGCTCACCGGTTTTTCGACGTACACATCCTTGCCGGCCTGCATGGCCCAGATCGCGGCCAGCGAATGCCAGTGGTTCGGAGTGGCGATGCTGACGAAGTCGACGGATTTATCCTCGAACAACTTGCGAAGGTCTTGAACGTATTTCGGCTTGCGATGGTTCTTGCCGATCTCCTCGCAACGGTTATAGCCCACCTTCGTGTCGATATCGCAGATGGTGCCGATCTCGACGTCCTCGCGTTTGCTCCATTCCTTGATATGCTCCCCGCCGCGGCCATTGCAGCCGATCACGGCACAGATCAGGCGTTCGTTCGGGCTCTTGCTCGACTTCACGTCGTCGGCCAACAATTCGCTCGGGCCGGCGCTCGCCGCCATCGCGGCCGCGGCCGCAGTGGCCAACATCGAATCTTCCAAGAACCGCCGCCTGTTGATCGTGCCCATGACTTGTTTTCCTTCCGCTGAGTTGAATGATTGGAGCGTGGAACGGTTCGTGTGGGGCCTAGCCCAACTTGGAGCATTTTCACAGGTTAGCAGAGATTTGGCATGATTTCTAGCATTTCTCCGCAAATTTCGTGGGGGCCGTCAGTCGGGCGCCGGGATCATCTTCACGCATACCGGCATACCGATTTGCACCGTGTCGCCCGTCGGGGTCAGCTTGCCCGTCTGGGGGTCGATCCGCATCACGACGACGCTGTCCGAGTCTTGATTCGCCGCGAGCAAATAAGTCCCGGTCGGATCGATGCCGAAGCTCCGCGGCGTCTTGCCGCCGCACGGTTGATGGCCGACGTAGGTCAGGAGCCCGCTTGTCGGGTCGATCGAGAAAGTCACGATGCTGTTGTGCCCGCGATTCGAGCCATAGAGGAATCGGCCCGAGGGATGAATCTCAATCTCGGCAGTGGTGTTGCTGCCGGAGAAGCCGGTCGGCAACGTGGAAACGGTCTGCAATGACTTGAGTGTTCCATGCTCGGCATCGTAGGCAAACGCAGTGATCGTCGAAGCCATTTCGTTGATCACATAGACGAACCGCTCTCCCGCAAACACAAAATGCCGCGGGCCGGAGCCGCGCGCCAGTTTGGCCCAGGGCTCGTTGTTAGGCGTGAGCGTGCCTTTTTCGGGGTCGAAGCGGTAGACGAACAACTTGTCCAATCCCAAATCAGCGGCCAGTGCGAAGTGGTTGGCCGCATCTAAGCTTATCGAATGGGCGTGCGGACCTTCTTGCCGCTGGGGATCGACGCTCGAACCCTGGTGCTGCACGAACGCCGTCGCCTTGCCGAGCCGGCCATACTTTTCGATTGGCAGCACGGCGAGGCTGCCTCCGCCGTAGTTGGCCACCAGCACGTGCTTACCCTGCCTATCGACGGACAGATGGCACGGGCCGCCTCCTTCGGACGATTGCTGATTGAGCGGCTTCAATTCGCCCGACTTCAAATCGATCGCAAACGCGCTCACTCCACCGGCCTTCTTGCCGCCGAAGTTCTCGATCTCATTCACGGCATACAAAAACCGCCGCGAGGGATCGATCGCCAGAAACGATGGCTCGACGGACGGCGTCACTCCCGCGATCGTCAGCTTGCCAGTCGCCAGATCGAACCGGCATGTATAAATTCCCTTGCTCGCGCTGTGTTCGCCCTTCCCATGCGTGTAAGTGCCAATGTAGACGAAAAGCGAATGGGGGTTTGCAACCTTCGTCGGTTGCTCCTCGGGTTGTTGGTCCGCCGCCGATACAAGCCGCGTCGTCGCCATGAGAAGAATCGCAGCGCAGAAATAACAAAGTGCGAGCGTCCGACAGCGAGTGAACTTCCGGCTCAAGGTCACGTGTCACCTCACTAGATCTGCAAACATTTCGGAACCACCAAGAAGCCGCAGATTCGTTAGAATAGTCTCATGTCGCCAGCCGAGCAACAATCCGCCGCGAATCGTCCTGCCAAGACGTCCGCCGAACTCTTGGCCACGCCGGTGAAGTTTATCAAAGGCGTCGGGCCGGCGCGTGGCGAGTTGCTCGAGCGGCTGGGCTTGAAGACGGCTCGCGACGTGCTCTTCTTCTTCCCCCGCGATTATCAGGACCTGACCGACATGCGGTCGATCGCCGATCTCGAGGAAGACAAGCTGCTGAGCGTTCGCGGGGTGGTCGAGGAGGTCGAGCTGCGGAGCACCGGGATTGGCCGCTCGATGCTCGGCGTGCTGATCCGCCAGGATCGCCTCTACCTGCGGGCCCTATGGTTCAATCAGCCGTACATGCGCGAAAAATTCACCCGCAGCCAAGACGTGCTGCTTTCGGGCAAGGCGGCCCTGCGCGGCGGTCGCTGGGAGATGGCCCATCCGCGCGTGCAATGGATCGATCCCGATGAAGAGGCCCCCGCGGGGCAAATGCTCCCCATCTATCCGCTCACCGAAGGGCTGCGGCAGGGGAACCTGCGCGGCATCGTCCGCGAGGCCCTCGAGGCCTATGTCGATCTGCTCGACGAGGTCTTTCCCGAGACGTATCTGCAAGCCAAGAATCTCTGGCCGCTGCGACAGGCGCTGCGCGAAGTCCATTTCCCGGCCAATCCGACGAATTTGGCCCAAGCCCAGCTGCGTTTCGTGTATCAGGAACTCTTCATCCTGCAACTCGCGCTGGCCGTCAAGCGGCATGGCCAAGAAACTCAGGCCGGCGCGCCGAAGTTGGAGGCGACGCCGCGAGTCGATGCCCGCATTCGCCGGCTGTTCCCCTTCGAGCTGACCGCCGGCCAGGACGCGGCGATCCGTGAAATCGCGGCTGACATGAATCGCCCGATCCCGATGAACCGCCTGCTGCACGGCGAAGTCGGCAGCGGCAAGACGGTGGTCGCCGTGTACGCGATGCTGCTCGCGGTGGCGCACGGCTATCAGGCGGTTCTCATGGCGCCGACCGAAGTCCTCGCCCGCCAACATGCCCGCACGCTCGCTCAATTGCTTGCCGAAAGCCGCGTGAGAATCGGGCTGCTCACCGGCGCGCTGGTCGGCCGCGACCGCGAGGAGTTGCTCGGCCGAATCGGGCGCGGCGAGCTGGACGTGGTCGTCGGCACTCAGGCGATCGTGCGCTCCGAGGCGGAATTCGCGAAGCTCGGCCTGGTCGTCATCGACGAGCAGCACAAATTCGGCGTCCGGCAGCGGGCGATGCTCAGGCAGGCCGGCTCGAATCCCGAGAGCGGCCGGGGACTGTCCGCGATCTCTCCCTCTCCCTCGACGGGAGAGGGCCGGCGTGAGGGTGTTGCGCAACAAAAGGGGACTGTCCCCCTCTCGCCCGCGAATCCGCATTGTCTGATCATGACCGCCACGCCGATCCCGCGGACCATCACGATGACTCTCTACGGCGATCTCGACATCTCGAAGCTCGCCGATCTTCCCGCCGGCCGACAGAACATCCACACCTATCTCGTCCGTCCCGAGGAGCGGCCGAAATGGTGGGACTTCTTCCGCAAGAAGCTCCGCGAAGGACGGCAAGCGTTTGTCGTCGTACCGCTGGTCGAAGAATCGGAAACCGTCGCGACAGCCAATCTGGAGGCAACGTTCGAGGAATTGGCTCACGGCGAATTGGAGGCGTTCCGCTTGGGGTTGGTGCACGGCCGGATGCCGCCCGAGGAGAAGGACGCCGCGATGCAGGAATTTCGCGCCGGCCAGACGCAAGTGCTCGTGGCCACGAGCGTCGTCGAGGTCGGCATCGACGTGCCGAACGCCACGCTCATGACGATCGCCGGCGCCGAGCGGTTCGGCCTGGCACAACTTCACCAGATGCGCGGGCGAATCTCTCGCGGCGCCCATCCGGGCTATTGCGCCGTGTTCGCCGAGGTCGAGAGCGAGGAAGTCATCGAGCGACTCCAAGCGTTCGTCGATACGACCGACGGCTTTCGGCTCTCGGAGCTGGATCTCGAAATGCGCGGGCCAGGAAACCTATTCGGGACTCGCCAACACGGCCTCCCGCCATTTCGAATGGCCGACTTGGGCCGCGACAGCACCGTGGCCAAAGAAGCCCGCGACGACGCCAAACGCCTCGTCGCCAGCGACCCCGGCCTGCGACAACCGGAACACGAAAAACTCCGCCGTATGGTCCTCTCGCGCTACGGCCAGGCTCTCGATCTCGGCGACGTGGGGTAGTTGAATGCAAAACGAAAAATGGGGCTTGAGAATTGACAAGGGCCATGCGCCAAACGTGAAAGAATATGTCGCCACCCCAAAACCATAAGCGCAAAGAAATTAAGCCTTCTCGACCGCCTGAACCTCGTGAGGCCCCGCACGGAGCGAATCTGGCAACTGCGGAGAACCTTGCCCAGGCGGCTGAGTCTTCGGCGCTCTGGGACTGGCTCCTTGCTGCCGCCCTTGTGGTTACGCTTTTCATGGTCTACCGGCCGGCGTGGCAGGGAGATTTCATCTTCGACGATGACACCCACTTATTGGATAACCCGGTACTCAAGCCGGGTGGGTTAGCGAAGGTTTGGCTGCCCGGCAGTTACCTCAACTACTGGCCCATCACTTACACGGCTTATTGGCTCGAACATCGACTTTGGGGCCTGAACCCGCTTGGCTTCCATCTGGTGAACATCGCGCTGCACGCGATTTCGGCGCTGTTGGTGTGGCGAATCCTGCTACGGCTTCGAGTTCCCGGCGCGATGCTGGCGTCGGCGATCTTCGCGCTGCATCCGGTTAATGTCGAGAGCGTCGCCTGGATCGCGCAGTTGAAAGGCGCCCTCTCGCTGGCGCTAGCGCTCGTTTCGGTGCTCCTGTTCCTGGCACACGAGAAGCAAGGGGGTTGGTCGCTGCTGGTCGCGTCTCTCGCGGCCTTTGTACTGTCGACGCTGGCCAAGGGAATCGTGATCACCTTGCCGGTGGTGTTGCTGGCGTGCGCGTGGTGGCAACGCCGCCGAATCGGACGCTGCGATGTACTGCGCGTGGTCCCGTTCGTAGTGGTCGGGTTGATTATGACTGGGATGGAAGTTTGGTCGCAGGGGCTTGTGGGAGCGAACAGCGACGTGCATTCCGGCGGATTCCTGAACCGCGCCGCTACGGCAGGCTGCGCGGTCTGGTTCTACTTTTGGAAACTGATCTGGCCCCTCAACCTCTGTTTCGTGTATCCGCACGGACCGATTGATGACCAAGGCCCGTTACGGTATCTGCCAGGCGCGCTATTGGCGGCGGTCCTTGCTTTTGCATGGTCGCGACGTGTCACCTATGGCCGACCGATATTGGTGCTGATCGTCTGCTACGTCGGACTGCTGTTGCCCGTGCTGGGTTTTGCGAACATCTACTTCATGCGTTTCTCGCCGGTGACAGATCACTGGCAGTATGCGGCCATGATCGTGCCGTGCGCCGTGTTCGCCGGCACCGCCGTGACGCTCATTCGACGATGCGGTTGTCCTCGTTGGATAGGCTCCGTGATATGCCTGGGGCTGTTGGCGCCGTTGGCGGCTCTTACTTGGCGGCAGAGCCACATGTACGCCGATGCCGAGACACTGTATCAGACAACGATCGACAGGAATCCGGATTGCTGGATGGCCCACAACAACCTCGGGCTGGTTCTGGCTGGGCACGGGCAGTTTGACGAAGCCATCGTGCATTACCAAAAGGCCATCGAAATCAAACCTGACTATGCGGAGCCCCACTACAACCTCGGCAATGTGCTGTTTACTCGGGGACAACTCGACGAGGCCATTGCCCACTTCAAGAAAGTTCTGGAACTTGAACCTGAACATGCTCAGGCCCACAACAACCTCGGCCTCGCGCTGGCCGGCCAAGAACGGGTCGACGAGGCAATCTCCCAATACCGTTTAGCCTTGCAAATCAAGCCGGACTACCTGATGGCCCGGTTCAATCTCGGCTTGGCGTTGACAGCCAGCGGGCAGCTCGACGATGCGATCGGCCAATTCCTAAAGGTTCTGGAGATTCAGCCCGACCATGCGGAGGCGCACTACAACCTCGCCAACGTTCTGGCTGGTCGCAGGCGGTTCGACGACGCCATCGCGCATTACCGCCAGGCTCTTAAGCTCAAGCCCAACTACGCCGAGGCCCACAATAACCTCGGTGTCCTTCTTGCTGACCGCGGACAGTTCGACGAGGCCATCGCCCATCTGCAAAAGGCCTTGGAAATCAAGCCCGATTATGCACAGGCCCGTAACAACCTGGTTGACGCTCAGGCTGCTCGCGAAAGGAACAAGAATTGATCTGGACTAGGCAGTGTGGGGGAGAAAGCGTCACGAGCCGCTGGTCCTTACCGTGATGAGTTCGTTCGTGCTCGCAATAGACGAGATACGTCCGAGGCACAGCGACGAGATATCACGCCGTGGCCGCCAAGTCTTGCGATCAGCCCGGACAGAGAAGTCCAGTGCGCCGAAGAATTACCGCCAATGGGAGATAGATTGCGGACCGCAGTCGTGGTATCGTGTTCCCAACGGCTGACGCCCGCGTAGAAAAGTTCTATTGGTGTCCCGCTGGCTCCGCTCAAAGCCGCTTGCGAATTATTGCAAGCGGCCTTTCTATTACCGTGGTGGCGATATGAATCCCGCAGGCGGCTGCGGGGCAGTCTCATGCCGCTCCTGCAACACCGTCGACAAACTCTTCGGAGGCGGAAAAGGTGTCAGCCACGAATGGCAACTTTTCCATCCCGCAGATTTATGGTCTTCGTACCCTCCGTGCGTCTTCATAGGAGCAATCCCATGGCAATCGATCGGCGACAATTCCTCATCCTATCCGGCGCCGCGGCCGTGGGCGAACAGATTCTCAGCGCGGCCGAGCCGAGCCCGCCTGGCACTTCATCCAACATTCCCTGGCACCAAAAACTCAAGCGCGTCGGCCAGTTGAATGCGAACGAGCGCGATCCGCTCGAACTCGATGTCAACGCCTGGGCCGATTACTGGGCCGATCTGAAAGTCGATGCCGTCCTGATTAGCGTCACCGGGATGGTGGCGTTTTATCCGACGGCCATCCCGTTCCATCGCCGAACGCCGTTTCTGGGCAATCGCGATTTATTCGGAGACTGCTGCTCGGCCGCGAAAAAACGCGGGCTGCGCGTGATTGCGCGATTCAGTCCCGACCTCCAATGGGAAGAGGTGCTCAAGGCTCATCCGGAATGGTTTCGCCGCGACCGCGACGGCAAGTTTGTGCCGCATCTGGAAGCGCCGGGCTTGTTCAACACCTGCATGTTCTCGACGTATTTCACCGAGCAGACGCCGGCCATCATGCGGGAGATAAATTCCCGCTACGACGTGGATGGGCTGTTCACCAACGGCTGGCCGCCGCTAGGGGATTTACCGACTTGCTATTGCGAAGCCTGCAAGGGAAAAGCGGACCCTGGAACGCCGGCGTTTCTTGATCGCCACACGCAACGCTCCGTCGAGCTATGGAAACTCTACGATTCGATCGCCAAGGAGAAGCGTCCCGACAATCTCTATTTCGCCAATCTTGGCGGCGGCGTTCGCGCGCTGATCGACCTCAAAGTCCTCGGCGAGCAATGCTTCTGGTTCAACTGCGATAACCAGGGCCGCGGCGGCGAGGACACTCCGGCCTGGGGCTGCGCTCAGCAGGGGCGCGTCGCGCGCTCGGTGATGAAGGGCCGCACCATCACCAACGTCACCGGCGCTTGGGCCACCGGAAAAGTAAAATGGCGCAATACCGCGAAAACACCCGCCGAGGCCGAAATGTGGCTGGCGCAAACCGTCGCCAGCGGAATGCGGATTTGGTACCACTGGATCGGCGGGCAGACCGGGCTCGGTGAAGACCATCGTTGGCAGGATCCCGGCAGAAGATTCTGCCACTGGATGGCGCGCCACGATGAGCATTTCACCTATAAACGATCGATCGCCAATCTCGGCGTTGTGTTTGCTCAGCGGCCCAATTCGTTTTACACACCGCCCGCGGCCGGAGCCGGCGGCTACTCGGAGTACATCCAGGGCCTCTATTACGCGCTGCTCGAAGGCAGATTCTTTTTTGATTTCGTCCACGAAGATGACCTTGGCCCGGAGAATCTAAAGAAGTATTCCGCGCTGATTTTGCCCAACGTCGCGCTGCTCAGCGATCAGCAGTGCCAGCAGTTGAAGGCCTACGCCGATGCGGGTGGCTCGCTGCTGACGACATTCGAAACCGGCCTCTACGACCGCGACGGCCAACGCCGCGGCGATTTCGGCCTCGCCGATCTGTTTGGCATCCGCCGCGCCGCGGGGATTCAGGGGCCGGACGGAAATTCGTTCTTCGCCCGTGTCGAAAGGCAACACGAAATCCTCGGCGGATTGGAGAACACCAGTTTATTGCCCGGCGCGGAGTATCGGGTGCCCGTGAAGGCCGTGGGCCGGCCCGTGCTCACGGTCGTGCCCCCCTACCCGGCCTATCCACCGGAAAGGGCCTACGCGCCGGTCTCGCATACGGACGAGCCGGCCGTCGTGATTTCAGAAAAAGGCCGGAGCCGGCTGATCTATTTCCCCGGCGACATCGAGCGGACCGCCTGGCGATCGGGAAACACGGACGTCTCGCAATTGCTCCAGAATTCCATTCGCTGGATTTTGCGCGGAACATCGCCGGTCACGGTGGACGGCCAAGGCGTCGTCGAAATGTTCGCCTGGGAAACCGATCCCGGCTTCGCGGTTCACATTCTCAACTACAACAACCCCAATTTGCACAAAGGCTGGATCCGCCGGCACAGTCCGATCGGGCCGCAAACGGTGCGGATGGAAGTGCCGGAGGGGACGAAAATCGCCCGAGTTCAATTGCTGCGAGCCGAGACGGACGCGGAATTCAAGCAGACCGGCGCGAGCGTGGAATTCGTTGTGCCCAAAGTGAACGACTATGAAGTCGCGGCGATGACTCGCGCCTAAAAGGATTTCCGATCGCGCCCAAAACGTGATGAAGGGCCGGATGGCCCGGCAGGAAATAGCCCCAACTGTCAAGTTGAGATAAGATACGGTGGTGATGGCTCTTGAAGGCGATGCAAGGACAAACCCTTAACTTTTGAAAAAATGTCGAGTTTCCACAAGGTGAACCCGCGCGATCGCCTCGTCGTCAACTTTGTCCCACGCAACCTGCTCGACCTGGAATGTCCTAAATGGGTTTTTCATCGCGATCATCTCGCCGACGCGCGGAACGGTCGGCAACTGTGCCTCACTCAGTCGCACGCCGTCGGCGAAAAAGTGAATCGCGGTCATTGCAGGGTCGCTCCTGACTAGGCGCGGTAATGTCCTAGGATCGTGTTGCTGGGATAGGCTAGATCATCTTGAAATGACAAAGGGCGTTTTCTATTGCAAGGCGTTTTTCGCCCGCTGGGCAAGACTGCTCGCGTTTACCCGGTGATCTCCGATTCGGGGTCTGCCGCGTAGTCAATTGGTAATCCGACTTCACGTGCGCAATCCAGCAAGTTTTTGCGGAGAAGCCATACGCTTCCTTCACCCACCCGGCAATTTCTTTGTATGTTGCCATCGTTTCAATCGCCGGGCGAAAAAAGGTTCAAAACCGTTTAATAATTCGATCCGATTTCTTTTCCTGTTCCCGCTCCCTGTTCCTGAGCCGGTAATTCATCGCTGGCGGGCGGGAAAGCCAAGCTCGGCTTGGATCGTGGCGTCGACTTCGGCGGCATCTTGCAGGCGGCCCGCGCCCGCGTCATCGACGCCGCGCTGGATCGAGGCGATAGTCTCTTCGCGCTCGCGCTCGACATGCCACTGCTTGACGAGATCGTCCAACCTGAAATCCTTTTCGCGATGCGCCATCGCTTGGCTTGCGAACTGATGAAAGCCGTCGAGGTCGCTTTGGTTCACGGACATGACGTCGTTCTCCAAGAATTCTTACTTCAATCAAGATTACCATTGGCATGCGAGTCAGTCCATATCGCGAACCGACCAGCTTTTCTATCCGCCGCCTCGCCGCTATGATTGGCGCGAATGAGTGCTATGCCCGCCACTTTCGATCGGCAAGAATCGCAGCCGGTGCTGACGGTTTCGGCTCTGACGTTGTTGGTGAAGGAGGTCGTCGAGGGGAGTTTTCCGCTGGTTTGGGTCAGCGGAGAGATTTCGAACTTCTCGCGACCGCAGTCGGGGCATTGCTATTTGACGCTCAAGGACGACGAATCCCAGGTGCGGGCTGTGATCTGGCGCAACATCGCGGCAACCGTCCGCTGCGATTTGCACGACGGGCTAGAGGTGATCTGCCGCGGGCATCTGGATGTGTACGCGGCTCGCGGCACCTATCAACTGGTCATCGAAGAGATTCAGCCGAAGGGGCTCGGGGCGCTGGAGCAGGCCCTGCGGAAGTTGCGCGAGAAGCTGGAGCGCGAAGGGCTGTTTGCGGCGGCTCGCAAGCGGCCGCTGCCGGCGTTTCCGCGGCGGATTGCGTTTGTCACCAGCCCGACCGGGGCGGCAGTGCGCGATTTCTTGCAGGTGCTGCGCCGGCGGTGGCGCGGGGCGGACGTGCTGATCGTGCCGGTCCGCGTGCAGGGGATTGGCGCGGCGGAGGAGATCGCCCGCGCGATCGCCGCCGTGAATCGGCTCGCGCAGCCGATCGACGTGCTGGTGGTCGGCCGCGGCGGGGGGAGCCTCGAAGATCTGTGGGCATTCAACGAAGAGCCGGTGGTGCGGGCGATTCATGCCTCGCGGATTCCCGTCGTCTCGGCCGTCGGGCATGAGATCGACGTGACGCTCGCCGATCTGGTGGCCGATCTGCGGGCGCTGACGCCGAGCGAGGCGGCCGAGCGGGTCGTGCCGGCGATTGAAGAAGTGCTGGCGGGCTTGACGAGCCAACACAAGCGGCTGGCGGCTGCATTGCGCGGGCGGGTCGCGGACGCGCGGACGAGGCTCGACGGTCATGCCGTGCGGCGCGTGCTCCGCAAACCGTTTGACCGCCTACACGATCTGGGGCGACAATTGGATCAATGGGAAGCTCGCTCCTCGCGCGCCGTGCGGAGCGGTTTGGCGCGGGCGCGGCAGCAGGCCGCGGCGCTCGCCGGGCGATTGGAATCGCTCAGCCCGCTCGGTGTGTTGGCGCGCGGTTACAGTTTGACGACGCGCATGGACGACGGCAGACTGGTCGAAGACGCGGCGATGCTGTCAGCCGGCGAGCAAATCGAGACGCGATTTGCCAGAGGTCGAGCGGTCAGCCGAGTGGAAAGGGTTGTAAGTGAGAGACCCTACAATTCGACCCGCACCGAAATGCAATGATCCATGACTGATACGCCGAATTCATCATCCCCAGAACAGCCGTTGAGCTTTGAGTCGGCCCTGGCTCGGATCGAAACGATCGTCCACGAATTGGAGGAGGGGCAAACCGGGCTTGCCGAGTCGCTGAACCGCTATGAAGAGGGGGTTCGGTTGCTGCGGCAATGCTATGGTTTGTTGGAAAAGGCGGAGCGGCGAATTGAGTTGCTCGTCGGCGCCGATGCCTCGGGCAATCCGGTGACAGAGCCGTTCGACGACACGGCCTCAGCCGAGCGCGAGCAGCAAGGGGCGCCCCGCACCCGCCGACGCAGCGCTTCGTCAGCGAAGGCGGCGCCGGTCGAACCGGCGGAGCCACCGGCCGGAGCTAGCGGCGTGGACGCACCCGGCGGTCTGTTTTAGAATCAAGGGTTCACCGGTTCGCCCTTCGGTCTGAGCCTCAGGGTCGAAGACAAGCGAACCGGCTAACGGGTCTCGTTCGCTGGTTCTGCCTCCTTTGTGCTTCACACCGAGCATGGCCCACCGCGCCGCTACGACTGCTTGTCCTCTCTCCGCCGCGCTGGCTGAGACGCGCGCTTTGGTCGATTCGGCTCTGGACCGGTTGACGCAATTGTCGGACGGCTGCCCCCCGCGGCTGGCTGAGGCGATTCGCTACTGTTTGCTGGCCCCCGGCAAGCGATTGCGGCCGACGCTCGTGTTATGGAGCGCCGAGGCTTGCGGTTGTCATGCTGAGGCAGCAATGCCGGCCGCCTGTGCGGTCGAGATGGTGCATACGTATTCACTGGTTCACGACGACTTGCCTGCCATGGACGACGATGACCTCCGCCGCGGACGTCCGACGTGCCATAAGGTTTTTGGCGAAGCGAACGCGATCCTGGTTGGCGACGCCTTGCTGGCCTTGGCGTTTGAGACGCTGGCTCGTGGCATTCGGCCGGCGGAAACCGCGGTGGCCTGCATGGCCGCGCTGGCCGAGGCAGCGGGAGCGACGGCCCTGGTCGGCGGACAGGCGGATGACCTCGCGGCGGCCGCTGAATCAAACGGCGAGCGACTTGATGTCGCTGCGCTCGAATCGATCCATCGCCGCAAGACCGGGGCTATGTTTGTCGTATCCATGCGATTGGGGTCGCTCGTCGCGCGCGCCGGGCCTGCGCAGTGCAACGCATTGGAGGAGTATGGCCGAAAGCTGGGGCTGGCGTTCCAGATCGCCGACGATCTGCTGGACGTGCAAGGCGATGAGGCCGCAGCCGGCAAGCGAGTTGACAAAGATTCTGGTCACGGCAAGCTGACTTTTCCGCGGTTGCTGGGCGTGGAAGAGAGTCGCCGCCGCGCGGAGCGATTGATCGACGAAGCATGCGGCGAGCTGGCTCCATTTGGCGCCGCGGCGGAACGGCTCGAGGCCCTAGCTCGATTTGTGCTGGAAAGGAATCGTTGATGCCCGCGATTTTGCCGAAGATTGAATCCCCTCGCGACCTGCAAGGCCTGTCATTGGCCGAGTTGACGCAGTTGGCCGGCGAGATGCGCGAAGCGCTTTGCATTGTAATGAGCCATCGCACGGCCCATTTCGCCTCGAACCTGGGCGTCGTTGAACTCTGCCTGGCCTTGCACACGATGTTCGATTTCAGCCGCGACCGATTGATCTGGGACACCGGCCATCAGATTTACCCTCACAAGCTGATCACCGGCCGCTATCGCGATTTCAACACGATTCGCACCAAGGGCGGCCTGATGGGTTATCCGAATCCGCGCGAAAGCGATTACGACCTGTTCATGACGGGACACGCCGGCTGCAGCGTTTCGACAGTGCTCGGCCTGCGGAGCGGCGACGAGTTGCTCGGCGAAAAGGATCGGCACGCCGTGGCCGTGATCGGCGACGGGGCGTTGCCCAGCGGCATCGTGTTCGAGGCCCTGAACAACTCCGGCGGGCCGAAGAAAAAGCTGCTCGTGATCTTGAACGACAACCAAATGTCGATCTGCCCGCGGGTGGGGAGCGTGGCCGATTATCTCGATCAACTGCGGACGAACCGCATTTACACCGGCTTGAAGCACGAGGTGGTCGAGCTGCTCAAGAAACTGCCGCTCGTCGGCGCTCCCGCCGAACGAATGCTGGCCAAGGTGAAGGAAACGATCAAGATCGGGCTGCATGGAGGGATGCTGTTCGAAAGCCTCGGCTTCCGCTATTTCGGCCCGGTGGATGGGCATAGCATTCCGCACCTGCGCAAATACCTGAAGATGGTGAAGGATGCCGAGGGGCCAGTGCTGTTGCACGTCGTCACCGAAAAGGGGCACGGCTTCAAGCCGGCTTCAGACGACCCCGTCTTCTTCCACACGCCTGCGCCATTCGAGCGCGAGGAAGAGGCGATCGTTTCGATCGCGGCAAGCAAATCGCGGAGCTACACCGACGCGGCCAGCGAAGCCATCGGCCAGCAGATGCGCACGAACCCGCGCGTCACCGTGCTGACCGCGGCGATGTGTCAGGGGAACAAGCTCGAAGCCGTGCGCGCGGAGTTTCCCGATCGGTTCTTTGACACGGCGATTTGCGAATCGCACACGGTGGCGTTTGCCGCCGGCCAGGCTAAGGCCGGAGTGCGGCCGATCGTCGATATCTACAGCACCTTCTTGCAGCGGAGCTTCGATCAAGTGTTTCAAGAGGTGGCGCTGCAAAACCTGCCGGTCACGTTCATGCTCGATCGGGCGGGGCTGACCGGTCCGGATGGTCCAACGCACCACGGCGTTTTCGATCTCGGCTACATGCGGCTGTTTCCGAATCTCGTCGTCATGGCGCCGGGCGATGAGGATGATCTGGCGAAGATGCTCGAGTTCGCTCTGGCCCACGACGCGCCCGTGTCGATCCGCTATCCCAAGGCGACGGTCGAGGAAATGGCCAACCGCCGGACGCCGATCGAATTGGGGCGCGCCGAAGCACTGCATTGGGGAAGCGACGGCACAATCATCGCCTGCGGAACGCTGCTGGGGAACTGTCTCAAGGCGGCGGCCACGCTTCGCGAAGAAGGGCTGGATTTCGGCGTGGTCAATGCCCGTTTCGTAAAGCCGCTCGACACGGCAACGATGCTGCGGGCGATCGAGACGTCGCCCGCAGTGCTAACCGTCGAAGAAGGCGCGCTGGCCGGCGGATTCGGCAGCGCCGTCTTGGAGGCCGTCGCCGAAGCGGGCATCAGCGCCGCGCACGTTCGCCGGCTGGGCATCCCCGATCGGTTCATCGAGCACGGCGAGCGCGGCGAGCTGCTGGCCGATCTCGGGCTCGACGCCGCGGGCATCGCCCAATCCTGCCGTAGTCTGGTTGACGAGGCGGGCGCCTTCAAGAATGCCGCGCAGCGCAGGGTTAGCTGAATCGCTCGTAGACAGCATTCGGCTGCGAGGCGCTACACGATCCAGCGCTGTTTACCATCGCGATGCGTGACTTCGATCTGCGGACGGCTTTTGCCGGGAATCAGGCGAAACGAGAGCGGCACGACCGCGCTGGTCAGCACTGCCGATTCGTCTAATCGTGATTTGCCCGCCAACCGCAGTTCGCCGTCCTTCAGTTGGTATAGCTCTAAGCTCCACGGTTCGCGATCGATTAGCATCAACTCGCGCACGCCGATCTTGCCATAGAAGACCAGCTTCTCGCGGCTATGATCGTGAGGGCTGGTAATCTCAATCAAGAAGTCTGGACCGCCGCAAAGATGGGTGTCGCAATCCTTAGCGCGGCCACCCTTCAGCAGAACCACGACTTCGGGGCCGCGAAAATTCTGCTTCCAGCCCTCCTCTCGGTCGCTCACATTCGCGCCCGGAAAAACATCGCCAAGGCCGGTCTGTCCGATGGAGTTCTCAAGAATCGCGGCGAGCCGCATGACGAGCCGTTGATGTTCCAGATTCGGCAGCGGCGTCATCATATAGGTTCCCTCCCAGACTTCATCATAGCGGTCGGTGCCCAATTCCGCGCGCTCTGCAAGAATCTGTTGCTCCACAAACGGATCGGTGACCAATGTAGCCATCTCTTGCTCCTCCGGGAAAACGTCTCGATCACAGCGCTTTTATTTTACTCTCCAACCCGAGCTGAGCCTATCCAAACCGCCTTCCTCTTGCCCCGCGCGAGCGGCATCCCCTATCATCGCCGATATGAACGCTAGGGCAAACCAAGCGGCGAGTTCCCCGTCAGCTACTTCCGCCGCGCGGCGGCCGCGGCTGATTGTGCTTGGGTACGGCCAACCGGACATCGTGCAAGCCGAGTTCGTGCGGCTCCAGCCGCTCATCGAACTTCATGCCGAGATCGTCCTGACCGACTTGGGCGAGTATAAGGATCTCTCGCAGGTCGAGGCGGAGTTCGCGATCGTGCTTGGTGGAGACGGCGCGATCCTGCGGGCCGCCAAGCAGATGGCTTATCGCCAGTTGCCGGTGATCGGCGTGAACCTAGGAAAGTTGGGTTTTCTGGCAGACCTTACGCCCGAGGAATTCGTCGACGTGCTTCCGGGAGTGGCGGCCGGGAAGTTCCGCGTCGTCGAGCATTTGATGTTTGAATGCTCATTGATTCGCGGAGAAAAGGTGCTTGAGAAGCAGTTGGGGTTGAACGAGGTGGCGATCATCGGCGGCCCTCCGTTTGGCATTGTCGACATCCATCTTTACGTTGACGCGGAATTGGTAACTACCTATAGTTGCGACGGTTTGATCGTCAGCACTCCGGTCGGATCGACGGCCCACAATCTTTCTTCGGGAGGCCCGATCCTGCGGAAGGATTTGCAGGCGTTTGTGATCTCGCCGATCAGCCCGCACACGCTGACGAACCGGCCGGTGGTCGATTCGGCCGACCGAGTGTATGAATTGATCGTACCACGGCCGCTCGAGGGGACCGCGGTGGTGGTCGATGGCCGGTTAATGACGGGCCTCGAGCCGAACGATCGGATTCGGATCGAGCGGGCTCGCCCGCAGTTCAAATTGGTGGAGGCCAGCGGCCACGGCTACTACCGCACACTGCGCGAAAAGCTGGGCTGGGGCGGGAGCATTATCCGCCGCCGTGGCGAGCCGTGAGGTGGCCACGGGTGAACGCGGATTGACACGAATTCAGACACGCTTGTTGGCTCGAAAGGATGCGAGGCAATGAAACTCTCGTTCGTTCCGCTGGTGGCGTTAGCCCTCTTCGTCACTCCGAATGTTGGCCAATCGGCCGACAAGCCGGCTCAGAAGCCGGCGGTCGAATCGGCAGCGAAAAAAGATTTGCCGAAGTATCTCCTACAATACAGATTTCGCGAGGGGGAAGAAATCCGCGCGAAAGTCACTCATCTCGCGACGATTGAAACCACCATCGCCGGCTCGACGCAGAAGACCGAGATGACGAGTTATTCGACCAAGCTCTGGCGAGTCGTCCGCGTCGATCCCGCGGGGACGATGACCTTCGAGCATCTGGTGGAAAATGTGGACATGCGCAATCAAATGTCCGGCCGGCAGGAGGTGCGCTACAATAGCTTGACCGACAGCGCGGCGCCCTTGGGATATGAAGACGTGGCCAAGTCGATCGGCAAGGTGCTGAGCGCGGTGACGATCAGCCCGTCGGGCAACGTGCTCAAGCGCGAAGAGAAGCAGGTCCGCTCGGTTGCCGACAACAGCGGCAGCGTGCTGCTTCCCAAATTGCCCGACGAGCCGGAGCCGATCGGCCAGGTGTGGAGCTTGCCCGTCGAGGTGAACGTGGCGCTCGACGACGGCGCGAGCAAGGCGATTCAGACCCGGCAGCGTTACGAATTGGAGAATGTCGAAGGCGGCGTGGCGACGATTGCCGTCGAAACGCAGATCCTCACCCCGGTGAGCAACCCGAAGATTCGCGTTCAGCTTATCCAGCGGCTGTCGAAGGGGCACATCCGCTTCGACCTCGACGCCGGGCGAATTCTCAGCCAGCGGACCGATCTGGATGAACGCGTACTCGGCTTTTCGGGGGGCGACAGTTCGATGCACTACGTCGCCCGATTCACGGAGGAGCTGCTGCCGGCGACTCCGAAGACGGCCGCGATCAAGTAGACTAGTGCTTTGTCACAGCTTGATTTTAGGGTTGGGCGTTTTTCGTAGCGGCGGCTGGAATCCACCGCTACTAAAACTCGAATCCCAAAATCCAAATGACAAAGCACTAGACCACGAATGAGTCGCTCGATTGCCTGATTTGTAATCCTTGTCGTTCGCCAGACGCCCACTCAACTCTCAGCCCGCCTCCGGCCGAAACTGACAGAGGGACCGCATCAACACCTCTGGCGCGGCTGGCGGGGAGAGGTCAATTGTCTGCTGCAAATGGCCTAACGGCTCTCTGGCTGGCCTATTTTTCCCAGCCTTCCGGCGATCGCATTCTCTACCGCACGATTCGCAAGCGTAAGGTGCGCAAGATCGTGGAGATAGGGATCGGAGGTGGGCAGCGCACGTTGCGAATGATTTCGCTGGCTCAGCGGTATCACCCCGATGCCGTGCGGTATGTTGGGATCGATTGGTTCGAGGCACGGCCAACGGATTCCGATAAAGGGATGACTCTAAAGCAGGCCTACCGAGTGCTGCGCGGCACCGGCGCCCGTATTCATTTGGTCCCCAGCGACGCCCAGGAGGCCTTCG
This sequence comes from Pirellulales bacterium, assembly GCA_035939775.1. Classification (NCBI taxonomy): domain Bacteria; kingdom Pseudomonadati; phylum Planctomycetota; class Planctomycetia; order Pirellulales; species Pirellulales bacterium. Next base: position 31,661 of record DASZFO010000095.1, read on the forward strand.
CGCGAGTCGCCAATGCCCTATCGGGCAACGAACTGGTCGTTATCTCATTAGTTCAGCCACTCGAAACGCTCGGTCGAATCTGGTTCTTCCTGCCGCGGATGCTCGCCGCAAACGCGATCGTGCTGCTCTCGAAAGCGAGCGATCTGGACGCCGCTTGGAGACCAATGCCGCTCGCCGAGATTCAATCGTTGGGCATGGAACCGCGACGGCGAGCCGCTTGATTGCTTCGGTGGCTCTCGTCACTGCTTCTCGAACGAACAGCTCGCTTGCAGACTAGCGGGCTTCAATTCTGAATTGACGGGTGCCATGGCCACTGCTCTGAGTGGCCATGCCGATGCGGCTCATGCCGGCGCCGAGCCGTGGGCATGGCACCCAACGTCTCAAAACAGCTTTGAAGCTCCACTACAGGCTATGTAAAATCATGGCACGCAATTCAATTCAGTTCTTCAAAGAATTCCGACATGCCGACACGACTGAAAACCCGCGGCATTGTGTTTCTGTTAGCCTCGCTGTCGTTCGCGTGTTTGCTCGGGCAGTTCTACTCCTTGTGGTCGATGCACTGGTTTGGCTGCTGGATTCTGCCGCCGGCGACGTTCGTGCTGATCGCGCTGGCCTGGTTCGATCGTGGTTGGCCGTCGGCAGGGCCGCGGGTGTGGATTGTGCAGGGGGCGATCGGCGGCATCGTCGCGGCAATTGCCTACGATCTCTATCGCCTGCCGTTCGTGCTCGGCGGAGCACCGCTATTCAAGGTGTTCGGCAAGTTCGGCAATCTGCTGCTGGGCGCCGGAGTGGATGACCAGGCGTCGTCGCTCGCGCAATGGCTCGGGTGGACGTATCATTTCTCCAACGGCGCGGCGCTCGGGATCATGTTTCTGGCGATGGTGGTACGCCCGAATCGGCGAACCCTGTTTTGGGGCGCCGTTGCGTGGGCCTTGTGTGTTGAGGCGATTCTGCTGACAACTCCTTACGCCAAGTTCTTCGGCCTGCCGCTGAACGGCTGGTTCCTTTTCTTGACTGCCAGCGCCCACGCGATCTTTGGCGTTGTCCTCGGATTATGGTGCCGCTCGCGCATCGCCCCGCGCCTTGCGGCGACCGCCGGTTAGTCCGCGAAAGGCGGATGCGACAATAGGCGCGAGCGAGGCCAGCAGGAGCGTTGACGGTTCAGGGACGTTCGTCGAATCATCGCTGACAATTTTGTCGAGCGATATTACCGGCGACGAACCGGACGACACATCGTCTGCGTTGCGTTGATCGCTGAGCACGAGTACCGAATCCTCGCTCCCGGCGGCAAAGGGGCCGCGCGGGCTGAGCGAACCAGCAAGAATCAGATTGGCGGCGCCGGTATCCGACGCGGAAATCGTCAGCATCGCCGGGGCGGACGCCGTCCCGCCGATTACGATCGAATTCTGCATGACTTGGCTGGCAGTCAGGTTTCCGCCGGCGTTGATCACGAGGTCGCCGGCGCCGTTGATGTTGCCGGCCTGCTGGTTCGTGCCGCTAACGATCAGCCCGCCTCCGGACGCTTGAGTGCTGTTGTTTGCAATGTTGACCGCAGACGAGAGCGCCGAGATCGAGCCAGCCAATTCGAGCGTAGCGCCGGAAGCGACTGTCAGCGTGACGCCGTTTCCGATAGTCGCCGAGCCGCTGGCGGCGCTGAATTTCAGTTTTCCACCGTTGACTTGAATGGATGTGTTCGCGACGAACGTTGGCGGGCTGGTGATCCGAAGCGTTCCCGATCCGTTCAGGGCCACAGTTGGATTCGCCCCGCTTGTCGCAAATGCGCCGCTGATCGTCAGGGTGCTCCCTGGCGCGATCGTGAATACCGTTCCTTCCATATCGGCCAACGTCAGATTCGCCGAGATCATATGATTGCCGGAGTTCACGTTCACGGCCGCCCCGACGCCGTTATTGTTGAGAACGATTCCGTGGCCATCCACGCCGTCAGCCGCCAACGTGTAGCTCGTCGTCGCATTGTCGAAAATCAACGTGCCGGCGTAGACGGCTCGGTCGATGGTCACAGACGCCATGGGACCGTTCACCGCCGTAGTTGCTCCACCGCCGAACGCCGCAGTGAAGCCCAAGCCGTTGGGAATTGTTTGATACCATTTCGTTCCGTCGCTGTAGCTGCCGCTGCCGTTGTAATTCCACGACTCGGGAACGGCGATCGCGGCGGAGTAGATCGCCATCGTCGCCGCGTTCTGCTGTAAGATCGGCGCGTTGGAGTAGAAGCCACTGGTGCCGATGTCGGTGGCGAACACATCGATCAACGGGCCGGTTGTTAACTTTTGGCCGCCAGCGAGCGTGACGGACACTTCGTATGAGAAACCGTATTCGCCGTAGTATTGAGTGGACGCGGCGCCAAAATACAACTTCTTCTGCAGCTCATGCGGATCGAACAGCGACACGCCATAGCCGGGCACGAACGGTCCGACGCCAGCGATTCCGCCAGTGAATTGCACGGTGCCGGGCGCTGCGCCCGGATAGAGGCCGACGTCCCGATCATACACGGCCATGTAAGTGCCGGAGGACGCCGGCACGGTCGCCGTTGGACCTGTCCCCGTGCCGTCGGAGAAGAACAACGGGCTGAGGATATTGTAAGTGGCGGTGTAGCTCGGCCAGGCGCCAGTGGCATAAGCAAATCCGTGAATGACCCCATAGCTCCCATCGGACGAGGCGGTGCCGCTGAAGGCGGAGACGAATAGATTCTGCGGACCGATCGCATTTCCGTTTCCGTCGAGGATCGTTGACTCCGAGGCTGGAGCGATTACGACCGCGTTGCCTTGCGAATCGCTTTCAAGCGACAGGCCAAATCCGTGGCCCCAAGCGCAATTGGCCGTCGCAACGAGTATCGCCGCAAACATCCCAAAGACATTGATTTTCATAGGCCGTTCCTCAAGAAACTGAACGGATTGCGTTGCAATACAAGAAGGCGCCGAGCGCCGCGAGGCAGATCGCGCAAAGCACAAACGCCGAGGGTTCAGGCACCGCGGCGCGGAAAATCGCCAACGTCGCGGGATCCTGCAACGCGAACGGATCGGCGTTGGTGGCGAAACCGCCGCCGGCGCCAATGTCGGTCGCGAATATGTCGACCAGCGGCCCGGTCGTCACCATTCCATTGGCGAAAGTGGCGCTGACGTAGAATGCAAATCCATATTCGCCGTTTGCTTGGCTCGAGCCGCTGGCGATGTAAAGGTCTTTTTCCAGCTCGTGAAAGTCCATCAGCGACACGCCAACGCCGGGAAGGCGCGACGTGCTCCCCGACACGTCAACATCCCCCGCCGAAGCGCCGGGATGCTGTCCGTCGGAGTTGCCGGCGAAGCGATCATAAATGTGCAAGTAGGTGCCTGAGGACGCTGGTGCGGCCGGTCCCGTACCGTCGGAGAAGTAAAGCGGACTGAGAATGTGAAAAGTCGCTGCGCTGTGAGCCGGCTGCGGCCCAACGATCGCTGCAAAACCCTCGTCGGTCGGGTAGCTTCCGTCGCTGTTGGCCGTGCCGTTGAACTGATCGAGGAACAGATTGTTTGGTCCGGGCGTTGGATTGTTCGGATCGTTGTCCAAGACCGGTTGTGCCGAGACAATGCTGAACGACGTCGGGCTGGTGGAGGAATTGGGAATCAGGCTGAATCCATGCCCCCAGGCGGGGCCGGCCCATAAACTGAACATCAGCAATACGATCCAAAGTGAATTCGTTTTCATCGATGTTTTCCCTTGGAGGTTCATTCAAAACGTCGCAAATTGGCTCGAACCGTAAAGGCTACCGAATCGGCTGAGCGTAATTCGTATGATTAGCGATATCCTTCAGCACCCAGCCGTACACAGTGTCCTGCGACACCGTCTCCGCGTGTCCGTCCGCGTAGAGATAATTCGCGCTGTCTCCATGCTGGTTGGGATTCATTTCGGCGATCATCGTGTCCCAAACCGCGCCGTTGGCAATGTCGCCAGGCGCATACCACTCCGAAGTGTGAACGTGGTCGTCCTGGGCTGCGCGGCCTGAATTCGCTCCTTCGAACAACACGATGAGCCGATGTGTTTCCTTCATCTTGTTGATGTTGAGGACCGACTTGCCGTCGAGCGTCTGGTAGGCGACATATTCGTTAATGACGTAGCTCGTGCCGCGGATGCCGTTGGCATTGGCCAACACGCGCTGCTCGCCCAACGGATCGTCGGGACACAATCGCACCTTGTCGACGCTTTCCAAATACGGCGCGACGGTTACGATCCACGACTTGCTGTTCCCGGCATGGTATGTGAACGGAAAGTTCCCGTTATGCGCGTTGGCGAATTGCGTGATGCCAAGCCCCAACTGGTGCATGTTGCTCGAGCAATTCGTGCGGCGCGCGGCCTCGCGCGCCGACTGGATCGCCGGGAGCAACAGACCGATCAACACTCCAATGATGGCGATCACCACCAAGAGTTCGACCAGCGTAAACGCGCGGCGTTTGCGCACGGACGCACCTCCCTCACAAAAGGCTGCCAACAATCGAGACGGCAGCGTAGGGCACGCTGTGCTTGCCGAAGCCGCTGCGACATTGACGCCCGGCACGCACAGCGTTCTCTACCAAGATCCGAATTGCCGTCACACAACGGCGCTTCAGATGGCCATCGAGCGCGGAGGAGGAGTCGGCGGCTGGGCCGAGAAGGAAGAGACGCAATCGCGGGGGTTGATGATTTGCCCGGTCGGATTCCAAACTGCCGTCCAACGCACGGCGGGAGGTGGGGCCAGCGATACGATCGCGGCCGACCAGTTGCTCGCGATTCCTTGGCACTCGAGCGCCTTGATCAGCACGACGCCGGGCGCCGACGATCGATCTTGATCGTGCGAGCCGTCGGTCTCGTGGTCGGCGTCGCTGTCGTGGTTCTCCGTTTTCGTAGCGCGGTCGTGGCAGCAGCAGCACGTCGTATCGTGTTCCGCGCAGCAATCGTGGTCCGCACAGCAATCGCGCTGCGGCCCGGCACGCCAATCGATGCCCTGCGCTTTGGCTTCAGCCAGCACGTAATCCGGGGGCTGAACGTGATTCTCCCGCGCCCATTCGAGCCGCTCGGCCAGCGTATGACAGCAGCAATGCCGCCAGCACTGCTCGGCGTCCTTGCAGCCGCAAGGCGAATTCATGCAGGGAAATGGCTGGCTCTTGTCCTTCTGAACCGCCTCGAACGCCATCCGCGGCAGCGGAAAAGAAAATCCAAGGGCGACCGCCAGATAAAGCGCGATCGAGGACCATCCGCAAAGCCGCAATCGCATTCCGCGCCGCCAAGCGGCATAAGGACTGTTCCGATGCATCTTGAATTTGGCGAGCATCATGGAGGGAGGACCGTAGGAGGGAGCGCCGAATCTACGCCGCCGGGAATTGCCCTAGCCCTGCCCTGGAGGGCGATTCGCGGCTATATTATTGTATTGGCCCCCACCGCTCCTCAATCCCCTTATCGAACTTACTATAGTGGCGTGCGATTCGATGGCGACAGCTTCCAATAAACCGCGGACGATGTTCGAGAAGATTTGGGATGCCCACGTGGTGCATGCCGAACATGGTAAGCAGGCGATCCTCTACATCGATCTGCATCTGGTGCATGAAGTCACCAGCGCCCAAGCTTTCGAGGGGCTGCGGCTGGCGGGCCGCCCGATTCGCCGCCCGGAGCGAACGATCGCCACGGCCGACCACAATATCCCCACCACGGATCGCAGTCTGCCGATCGCCGATCCAATTTCAAAACAGCAGATCGACACACTGCGAAATAACTGCCGGGAATTCGGCATCCGCCTTTACGATCTCAACGACGCCAAGCAAGGGATCGTTCACATCATCGGCCCGGAACTCGGCTTGACGCAGCCGGGCATGACGATCGTCTGCGGCGACAGCCACACGGCCACTCATGGGGCGCTTGGGGCCTTGGCCTTCGGCATCGGCACGAGCGAGGTCGAGCACGTCTTGGCCACACAGACGCTGCTGCAATCGCGCCCTAAGACGTTCGAGCTGCGAATTGACGGCCGGCTGCCGCGCGGGGTTACGGCGAAGGATTTGATCCTTTACTTGATCGGCCAAATCACCACCGATGGCGGCACGGGTTTCGTGATCGAGTATACGGGCAGCACGATCCGTGGGCTGTCGATGGCCGAGCGGCTGACGATATGCAACATGTCGATCGAGGCGGGCGCAAGGGCCGGCATGATTGCACCCGATCAGACGACGTACGACTATCTCCGCGGCCGCGAATTTGCTCCGCAGCGATTCGATGCCGCGGTAGCTCAATGGGAAAAACTCCCGAGCGACGCGGGGGCGATTTACGACCGCGTCCAAGTTTTCCAGGCCGCGGATATCACGCCGCAAGTCACTTGGGGCACGAATCCGGGGCAAGTCGCGCCCGTCAATACGGCGGTGCCCGATCCCGCGAAGTTTTCCTCGGACGATGAACGAAAGACTGCGGCGCGGGCGCTTGAGTATATGGACCTCAAGCCGGGCCGGCCGATCACGTCGATCAACGTCGATCGCGTTTTCATCGGCTCGTGCACGAACAGCCGGATTGAGGATCTGCGGGCGGCGGCGGCGGTCGTCCGCGGTTATCGCGTCGCCAGCACGGTCGAGGCGATGGTCGTGCCGGGGAGCGGCCAAGTGAAGCAGCAAGCCGAAGCAGAGGGACTCGACCGAGTCTTCCGCAGCGCCGGGTTCGATTGGCGCGAGGCCGGATGCAGCATGTGCCTTGGCATGAACCCCGACATCTTGAAACCCGGTCAGCGCTGCGCCTCGACGAGCAATCGCAACTTCGAGGGACGGCAGGGCAAGGGGGGCCGCACGCATTTGGTCTCGCCCGCCATGGCCGCCGCCGCCGCCGTCGCCGGCCACTTCGTCGATATTCGCGATTGGGAGTTCAAGGAGTAAACGCATCTGAATCCGGGGCCTTACGGCACCCGGCTTGCCACTTGCAAATAGCAAATAGCGGAGCTTCAAACCTGATTTGACGGGTGCCATGGCCACTGCTCTGAGTGGCCATGCGCCAACGCCATGCATGCCCACGCCGAGCCGTGGGCATGGCACCCAAGCCGTTTTGCCACTTGTCACTTGCCACTTGCCACTTGGAACTCCCCATGCAGCCTTTCGTCAAACATACCGGCCTCGTCGCTCCGATGGATCGCGCCAGCGTCGATACGGACCAGATCATTCCCAAGCAATTCCTCAAGCGAATCGAACGGACGGGCTTCGGGCAATTCCTGTTTTTCGATTGGCGGTTTCACGACGACGGCTCGGACAATCCCGAGTTTGAGCTGAATCGGCCCGAATACCGCGGGGCGAGCGTGCTCCTGGCGCGGCGGAATTTTGGCTGCGGATCGAGCCGCGAACATGCCCCGTGGGCGCTGGCCGATTATGGCTTCCGCGTGTTGATCGCCCCGAGCTTCGCCGACATCTTTTACAACAACTGCTTCAAGAACGGCATCCTGCCAATTCGACTCGACGATGCGACGGTGAATGACCTGTTCGGCCGAGCGGCGAAGTTCCCACGATATGCCCTGACGGCCGATCTCGAATCGTGCCGGTTGACGGACGAACATGGTCTTTCGCTGGCATTCGAAATCGAAGCGTTCCGGCGTAATTGCCTGCTTAACGGGCTGGACGATATCGGCTTGACGCTCGCGCACGAAGACAAGATTTCGGGATTCGAGCATTCCCGCGAGACTATAGTGACTTAGAACGCCTAACAAATCCGGCGGGGACTGTCCCCCTTTTGCGCGGGCACCATCGCCGCGATGGTCGGCGGAGCAAAACGAGGACTGTCCCCTTCTCCCAGCCGGATTTGTTAGGCGTTCGCAGGAAACTCGGAACGCCATTATGAAGTTTCGAATTGCCCTGGCGCTCTCTCTCGCGTCGTGTTTATCCGTCGTGCGATCGACGACGCGAGGAATCGCCGCCGAGCCACCTACGATCAAAACTACGACGGTTCTCAATGGCTTGGACAATCCCGCGGCGGTCGTCAATCGCCCCGGCACCAATGAGCTGTTCATCTCGGAAAGCGGCGCGGGGCAGGTTGTGCGGATGCTGACTGACAAGCCGGGTGCCGTAACGCCGGTCGTGACCGGCTTCGCGGTGGCCGCGGCGCCGGGAGGACTTGGCTTCCAAGTCGGCCCGCTCGGGATCGCGTTCATCGATCGAATGACGTTTGCAGTCGGCGGCGGCGGGACCGGCGCGGGGCATGATCTCCTGAAGATCTATCCGTTGCCGCCTGCCGACAAGCCGCTCAAGGCCGACGACGCCCGCCAAACGCTGGGTCCGATTCCTGCCGGCGCGGACGATCAGACGAACGAAGGATTCTTCTACGGCGTCGCGACCATGCCGAACGCCATCTTCGTCACCTCGCGCGGCGGCGACTCGCCCGGCTGGGTCTCTCGCGCGTTCGTGCTCGACAACAACGGTAAGGCCGCCGATCTCAAATCACTGATCAAAACCAAAGCGATAGCGGCCGGCGCCGGGCCGACCGGATTGACCGTAAGTAAGCGCGGCGAATTGGTCGTCGGCGAAAGCGGCCCGTTCGACAAGCCGCACGACAGCTCGATCTCGTTCTATAATCCTAAGAACGGCAAGCTGCTGCTTACCATGCGGACCGGGCTCAGTGACGTCATGGGTCTGGCCTACTGCCCGCATTCCGGCAATCTCTACGCGGTCGATCTGGCCTGGAGCGATCCCAAGGAGGGCGGCCTCTATCGGCTCGACGCGACGCGGCAAGACGGCAAGACGGGCGTGAAGGCAATCAAGATCGCGTCGCTCGATAAGCCCACCGCACTCGCCTTC
>DASZFO010000096.1 GCA_035939775.1 Pirellulales bacterium
CATCGATGAGCATACCAGCCCCCGTCCCGCCGCCCGGCGAGGCGATCACGAAAACTCGCGGATCGCAACTGCCGAACGACAATCCAGTGGCCTCGGTCGTCGCGGCGAGTCCATCGCGATCGGCCGCCGCTAGGATGGCCCTGCGAAGCTGCGTCTTCACGCGCTCGGCGTGATCGAGGAAGGCCAGCCGTCCCAAGGCCCGCAGGCCCTCGGTTTTCTGTGAGCGGGGAATGTTATAGAGCCAGCGCCGGCTAAGCGAGCTGATTTGGCTGACGGGACTGTTGCGATAGTTCCAGGTCGAATGGATCGGCAACAAGAGCGTTTCGGCTTCGCTTAACTTTCCAGCTCCCGAAGCGGAGCTGACCTCGTTCACCGCATCTACGTCCGTATCGATATAGAGCATCTGGAAAGCCGATAGTTGCTTTTCCAATCCAAAACGTTCCCTGAGCAATTGCTTGAGCCGAGCGAGGATTCGCCCGCCGGCATGTCCGATTCCCAAGAACACCGTGGGCCGAAAACTCGGTGCTTGCTCGTCGATGCAGATGGCTGGCAGACGGATCAATTCTGGTGGCCGAACTTCGATCGTTCTGCCGTCATGACGGGCATCGGGTTCCTCGGATCGCGTGCGGCTCTGCGATGGTTCGTTCACCGCCGGACGGACGGGCGCGCCGGTCAGCAGCGCCGTGCGCGATCGCGGTACGAGCCGTTCAACGAATTCGCGGCAGCTACTGAATCGCGTCGCCGGGTCTTTGGCGAGCGCCTTGCCGACCGCGAACCGCTCCAGCGGCGAAAGAGGAGTCAGGTCGGGCATCGAGTGCAGATGTTGCGAGGCCAGTTGGGCAGCGGTTCGACCCGAAAAGGGAGACGTCCCTGTCGCCATTTCTTGGAACACGATCGCCAGGCTGTACTGATCGCTGGTGCGGGTGGGGCGACCGTCAAAGACTTCCGGGGCCGCATATTTCGGAGTGAGACCGTTGATCAAGGAAGGACTTCCCTCGGTCATGTCCTTCAGCAGTCCGAAATCGGCAACCTTGATTCGACCGGCTACCAGCAGCAGGTTCTCCGGCTTGACGTCGAGATGCTGCAAGCCGTGACCGCTTTCCAAATAATCGAGCGCTTCGGCGGTCTGCGACAAATACTTCATCAGCTCGTCGCGCGGAATGCCGCAAGCGCCGGCCGCGAGACATTCCTCAAAACGATCCTTCAAGCTCTCCTCGGCAAGATCGGTGACGATGACCAAGCGGCCGTCGACGACCGCGACGCTTTCCAGCGACAACAAAAACGGATGGCTGAGCGTCTTGACGCGGTTCAGCGACTTTAACTCCTGCGCAGCCCTCCGCTCGTCGAAGCAGCCAAAAATGATCTTGACCGCCTTCGCCTGCCCCTCCGGCCCGACGGCCTTCCAGATTTCGCCGCTGCCACCGGAACCTAGTCGCTTCTCCAGGGTGTAGCCCGTGAGCCGTCGGACTTCGTCCGGCATCGAGCCGAAGCGGTCGCGCTGCGGATGCGGCTGGGCCGGATCGCCGAATGTCGGAGTATCTTGCAGCATCGGTGTGGTCGTGCGAATCAATCACGAAGACGGTGGTGACTTTTCGCCGAAAACCAGGGCGAAATAGGATCGGCAGACTCGGTCGAAATGCTCGGACCGCATTTCCAAGGGAATCCGCTTGTAGCGGCAATAGTTCCGGACCTGCTTGAGCAAATCGCGTGGATGACAGCGCCGCATCGCCCGGCCGTTTGGTCGATAATGGCGGTCCAAGAGTTGTTCGACCGCTTCGGGCCGAAATTCGAAGCCCAGCTTTTTCGCGTAACTGGCGAACAATACGAAGAACTCTTCCTCCGTCGGATCGATCAGTTCAATCTTGTAGGGGATTCGCCGAAGAAACGCCTCGTCGACCAGCTCACGGGGCTCGAGGTTCGTTGAAAAAATGATCAACTGTTCGAATGGAACGCGAATCTTCTTGCCGGTGGTCAACGTCAGGAAGTCATGTCCTTCCTCCAAGGGAACGATCCAGCGGTTCAAGAGTTCGATTGGGTTGATCCTCTGCCGGCCGAAGTCGTCGATCACCAGGCAGCCGCAATTGCTCTTCATCTGCAAGGACGCCTCGGTCACATTGGTCGCCGGGTCGTGCCGGAGATCGAGGTTGTCCATCGTCAATTCCCCGCCGACCGTGACGGTGGGACGCCGAATCCGCACCCAGCGACGGTCGGCTTCCTTGCTCCTGAGGATTCCGTTTTGCGCGTCTTGGACCTGAAAATGGCAGGCCGAGTCGAACAGCTTGATGAGCTGCCCATCTTCGACGATGGTGTTGGGAATCCAGATCTCCTGGCCGAAGCTGAGCGTGATCGCGCGGGCCAGCGTCGATTTGCCGTTACCGGCCGCCCCGTAGAGAAACATGCCTGCGCCGGAGTTCACCGCGGGCCCGATATAATCGAAGAGGCGCTCATCCACCGAAATGTCGGCACACGCGGCGCGGAGATGCTCATCGGTCGGGGACTCGCTGCTAATGCATTGCGCTTCCACCGAGATGATATAGTCGTTGAGTTGAACGGGGGCTGGCCCGACGTAGGCGCATGCGCTGCGCGCGGCCCTGGCGCGTTCGAGGCCTTGTTCGGTGAGAATGTAATAGAAGTCGTTAAACGGGGCCGCGCCGGTGTGCACGATCAATTGCTGCGTCCGCAGCGTCGCCAGGATTTCTTCCAGCACTCGAAAGGGCAGGCATACCTGCTCCGCGATTCGCCGGCCGCTGATATTCCCAGCGGCAGCCAGGTGTTTGAAGACCAGCGACTCGACCAAATTGGGAGGCAGCCCAGTCTCTTCCAGGGTCTTCGGCTCCGCTGGCCAGAACCGCTCATCGGACAGGAAGGCTTCCAGCCACGTTGATTCGACGTCTAGCGTTTCTGTAGTCAGCAAGGGCAGTCTCCACGATTCTGGTGACAGCGCAACGATAGCACGGGATCGCTTTGACGGATGTTCCCCTCGCGGGCGTCACAACGCGGAACTGGAGGTTCGATTGCGCCGCGGATTTCAATGAATTCGACCATAACGAAAGCGCCGGCGGCATTACCAAGGGAACGCGCTGCGCGGCGTTCCGTTTCCGCGTGATTGCGACGGTAACGAATAGACCGGAACCATTCGCCCGGTCCGCATTTGCGAACGCCCTAGTTCTCTTCCGACTTCGAGCTAAGCTAGATTCGGGACGAGATACGTGAGTATGCCGGCGGACGCATGCATGAGCCAAAACGAGAGCCATTTCGCCGTATTGCCCGAACTCGGGGGCGGGGAGCGCGGGCCCAATCGGGTGCTTGATGCCGCCCCCTGGACCCGTTCCATGTGGTTTCTATGTGGGCGGACCAGCGAGGCGGAGCCGGTTCGTTATGTGCCGGTCCATTCGAGCCCGTTCGTGATCGGACGCCGGGCAAATTGCGGACTTCAATTGGCGTGCTCGACGGTCTCGAGCGCCCACGCGGAGTTTATCGACAAGGGGGCGACCGCGGCGATCTGCGATCTGGGGAGCACGAACGGCACGTTCGTCAATGGAAAGCGCGTGACGTCGGAAGTCGAAGTGGTGTCCGAAGACTTGATCCAGTTTGCAACTCAAGCGTTTCGAGTGCTGAAGCAAGACAGCTCGACCAATACGGCCACGGCTTGCGAAGACGTCCGCGATCAGGCGATGTCGCTGGTTCTCTTCGATCGTTTGATCACGGAACGAGCGGTGATCCCGTTTTATCAGCCGATCGTCGATCTGCGGACCATGGCGATCGAAGGCGTCGAGGTGTTGTGCCGAAGCCGTCTGACCGGCCTGGAAACGCCGCTGAAGATGTTTTCCGTGGCCGCCCAACTCGACCAGGAGGCGCGGCTCAGCCAGACGGTTCGCTGGACGGCCTGCAACGAAATGATGGGCCTTCCCAAGCCTCCCCATCTGTTCATGAACACCCATCCGATCGAGATTCGCGAGCCGGGACTGATCGAATCGATCAAGCTGCTGCGTGCCGCCGCCCCTTCCCAGCCCATGACCTTGGAGATCCATGAAGCGGCAGTGACCGACGTCGTTCAAATGCGAAGGCTCAGCGAAGAACTCAAGAGCGTGAATGTCCGTTTGGCATTCGACGACTTCGGCGCCGGCCAGGCCCGGATCGCGGAGTTGACGGCCGTTCATCCCGATTATCTCAAATTCGACATCTCGTTGATTCGCAACATCCATCGCGCGACGCCCGAACACCAGCAGATGGTGGCCCATCTTGTGAAGATGGTGCGCAGCTTGGGAATTCTCGCGTTGGCCGAGGGCGTGGAACTCGAAGAAGAAGCTGCTCTCTGCAAGGAGTTGGGCTTCGATCTGGCCCAAGGATTCTACTTTGGAAGGCCTGCGCCGATGAAACGCGTGCCGCCCTCGGGCGAATAACTCAGAACGCCTAAACAATCCGGCGGGGATTGTCCCCCTTTTGCGAAGCGGGCACCATCGCCGCGATGGTCGGCAGCAAAATGGGGACTGTCCCCTTCTCCCAGCCGGATTTGTTAGGCGTTCTTAGCGGCTATAATCCATACTCATGGGGCGCACGATATCGCAGGACCGGAGCCGAATTCGCCAGAAGTCGGACCTGCGAAACGCGGAAAGCCTCGACTTCTGGCGAATTCCGCTATGAGGTGCTCTATGGGGCAGACTGCGCGTCAATTAAGAGGCGTCGTCCTCTTGCTTGTCGTCGGCGCGACGACTGCCGCGGCGGCTGATTCGCCATATCCGCTAAAGATCGGGCCGACCGGGCGATATCTGGTCGATCGCCACGGCCAGCCGTTTCTGATCGCCGGCGAGTCGCCGCAAGCGATGATGGTCAACGTATCCGAGGAAGACGCGGAACTATTCTTCAAAAACCGCCAGGCGCACGGCTTCAACGCCGCCTGGATCAATCTGATCTGCGCCAAGTACACCGGCGGGCGCGAGGACGCGAGCACTTTCGACGGCCTGCATCCGTTCAAGGCCGTGAACGACTTTTCGGAGCCGAACGAGGCGTATTTCGCCCGCTGCGATCGGATCATCCAGGTGGCGGCCAAGTACGACACACTCGTGATGCTCGATCCGGCCGAGACGGGGAGCTTTCTCGAAGTGATGCAGAAAAATGGAGCGGAAAAGTGCCGCGCGTACGGACGGTATCTTGGCAAGCGCTATAAGGACTTCGACAATCTGCTCTGGTTCCACGGCAACGATTACGTGCAAGACACGGCCGAGAACGATAAGCTGGCCATCGCGATCGCCCTGGGGATCAAGGATCTCGACGATCGGCATTTGCACACGATTGAGATCGACTGGAAGGGAAATTGGTCGACCTCGCTCGTCAACGAGCGCTGGGCGCCGCTGGTGGGCCTAAGCGCCGCCTACACTTACAAGCCCGTTTACCTGCCGCTGCTTGCGGACTACAACCGCAAGACTGAGCATCGCGTGCCGACGTTCATGGTCGAATCGAGCTACGAGTTCGAGAACGTCGCCCACATCAAGTTCGGCGACCCGCACCAGCTTCGCCTCGAGGAATACACCTCGAATCTCTGCGGCTCGACCGGGCAGCTCTACGGCAACAAATACACCTGGCCCTTTCTCGCCGGCTGGAAGGAGCAGCTCGACACGCCGGGCGCCGTGCAAATGAAGTACGTCCAATCTCTGTTCGAGCCGCGGGCATGGTACGACCTTGTGCCCGATCAGGAGCATAAGTTGCTGACCGAGGGATTCGGCAGGTTCGGCGAGTTCGACTACGCCGCCGCCGCGCGCACTCCAGACGGCCGGCTGGCGATGGCCTACATCCCCGACCGGCGAACGGTCACGGTCGATATGAGCCTTCTCGCGGGACCAACCATCGCCCGCTGGTACGACCCCGCCGCCGGCAAGTTCCACGACATCGCCGGCTCGCCGCTCGCAAACCGCGGCACGCACCAATTCACCACGCCCGGCGAAAACGCCGACGGCAAGGGAAACGAAGATTGGGTGCTGGTGCTGGAGGCCGAGAAGGCGAAGTGAGACGCGAGGATTGTTCCCGACCGGCTCACATAGCGCGACGCACTCGTGGCAGACGCTGCTAGCGTCGGCTAGGCTGCCGAGCGATCAGCCGGGATCGTCGCCCGCGCATTTCCCAAGAGCAACAAAAGAGCGGCCAAAGTGGTCTCCGTTGCTCCCAACTGCCGCGCGACGAACGCCTTGGCCCGATGGCCGAGTTCAGCGGCAAAGTGCGGTTCCGCGAGCGCGCGGCGAACGTAGGCCGTCAGTTCGGCGCCATTTTGGACGACGATGGCGGCCCGTTCGGCGAGCAGCGCGGCGACGATGTCGCGGAAGTTCTGCGTATTCGGGCCGAACGAGACGGCCACGCCGTAGGCGGCCGGCTCGATCATGTTTTGTCCGCCGCGATTGGAGAGACTGCCGCCGACGAAGCCGATGTCGGCCGTCCCCCACCAAGCGCCGAGTTCGCCGACGGCATCGATCAGCAGCACCCGAGCCGCTGGATCGCGCGGGGCGGTGTCCATGTCGGTGCATCGCTGCCATGCAATGCCCGAGGCGTCGAGCAGCGCGGCAACCGCTGCGAATCGATCGGGATGCCGCGGCACCAGCACG
This sequence comes from Pirellulales bacterium, assembly GCA_035939775.1. Taxonomy (NCBI): domain Bacteria; kingdom Pseudomonadati; phylum Planctomycetota; class Planctomycetia; order Pirellulales; species Pirellulales bacterium. The sequence continues at coordinate 6,594 of DASZFO010000096.1, forward strand.
AGCTGTAATCGCGGATGCGCGGGCGCCAATTCGCGGAACGCGGCCAACGCGAGCGATTCCTCGGGATCCTGAGTGCTGCCGGCGAGGAAGACGATGTCATCCAGCGCGAAGCCCGCCAGCGCTCGCAGCCGCTCCGTCGCCGGATTGTGCCGATCGGTCTCGGCGCCGTCGAATTTTATAGAGCCGGTGACGAGAACGGTTTGGGAACGAGCGCCGAGCGCAGTGAACCGCTCGGCATATTCTTGATTCTGCGCGCCGATATAGTCGATTCGTTCGAGCAGCGGCCGGACGAGCCAGCGGCAGAATTGATAGCCGCGGAAGCTGCGCTCACTCAACCGGCCGTTCACGATCGCCACTTTCACTCCCGCCGCATGCGACAGGCGAACCAAGTTCGGCCACAATTCCAGCTCGGCCAGCACCAGCAAGGTCGGCCGAATGCGGGCGACCGCTCGGCGCACCGCCCAGGTGAAATCGAGCGGGCAGTAGAACACCGTCAACTCGGGATATTTCTTGCGCGCCAGCGCGTAGCCGGTCATCGTCGTCGTCGAGATCAGGCACTCGCAATCCGGCCGCCGCGCGGCGATCCGGGCCAACAGCGTGGCCAGCAGATTCACCTCGCCGACGCTCACCGCGTGAAACCAAATGCCGGGGCGGTCCGATTCGCGCCGCGGCACTTGCCCCAAAAACTTGGCGGCGAAGCCATCGCGGTATTTCCCCTTGCGAATCCCCTGCCAGAGCAACCAGGGCGAGGCGAGCGCGAGCACCCCGAGATAGAGGACGTTCAACAGATACGACACCGCGGGATTCCTTTCCCTTGCCATTTGACCGTAGCCGAATTCACCAGAATTCGGATGCGCTACGCTGAGATTCGCTACGTGGCCGCTGCCATCGGAATTCTGGCGAAATCCGCTACACGACGTTCGCGCTATCCGGCAGGCCCCTTGATCCTCATGTGGCAGTTCTTGTATTTCTTTCCGCTGCCGCACGGGCAGGGGTCGTTGCGGCCGACCTTTGGATTGCGATTGCGGATCGGTTCGATCTTTTGATCGCCGTTGGCCGACGAGTCGATGGCGGCCTGCTGCTGGCGGGCCATCTCGGTGGTCGAGGGGGCTTCCTCATGGACGGCCGTGGCTTCCTTCCAGGTCGAGCCGACGAAATTCGGATCGAGGTCTTCCATCCGAAAGATCAGGTCGGTGACTCGCTCGCCGATGCTCGTCCACATCTGCTCGAAGGTGCGCATCCCTTCTCGCTTGTATTCCACCTTCGGATCGACTTGCGCCCAGCCGCGCAGTCCAACCGCGGAGCGGAGGTGATCCATCGCCAGCAAATGGTCTTTCCAGGCGGCATCGAGAATCTCGAGCACTAGCGTCCGCTCCATCTTCCGCATTTCAGGGCGGAAGTGGTCTTCCAATACTATCGACAGCCGATTCTTGAGCGCTTCGCGATCCAGCTCGGCGAATTCCCCTGGCCTGGCTTGATAACCGACCGTTTCACGCACCCACGCGGTGAGCGAAGCCAGCGGATCGTCGCCGTTGGACCCGTGCTTGGCGTCGAACACGTCGTCCGGCAATTCATTGATCCGTCGCCGCAGCTCGGCCAGCATTTCATCGGCGCGGCGGTGGTTGGTGCGGCTCTGCTCGATCAACAGGGCGCGAACCTCCTCGCGCTGCTTGCTCTTCAGGTCTTCGAGGTCGAGATCGACATGGAACCGCTCTTTGGCCCAGGCCACGAGCTTCTCGCGGTCGAACCGCTTCTGCCCGCTCGAGTCGCGGGTGGTGAAGTGATACAGTCCCGCCATGACCGGGTATTCAATTTCCTTCTCTTCGTAGGCGGCGGTCCCCTTTTCGCGAATCAAGCTCTTGAACGGGGCTGGCTCGAGCGAGCGGATCTCCTGCGGTTCGAGCGCCACGCCGAATTTGTATTGCACCCAGCCGCAGGCCGTGCGGATGCCGAAATCGTCGATCAAGAACTTGGCCCCTTCGGCGAGATCGACCTTTTCAATCGCGTCGCGGGCCTTCTGGATCAGCGTTTCGGCGAGTTGATCGCGGCCGATCTTCTTGATGTCTTTATCGCGATAGTTCGTTTTCCAACGGGTGTTGGAGAACTTGGCCAGAGCTTCCCAATTCAATTCCTCGTCTTCCTCCCCTTCGGGAAGGTTCTCTTCGATGGCGTCGAAGATCTGGCGCTCCGCGGCCCGCTCCGCTTCGTTCTTCGCATGCTGGATGGCGGCGTCGAAGTCGATCCCGGCAAACTGTTTGGGATCCAGCTCGGCCGAGAGCAATCCACCAGCCCATTTGGCGAATGTCTCCGTGCCGTACTGCTTGTCAAGGAAAATATCGAGATGATGCTCGATTTGGCTGTCGATCATCTCGAGGATCAATTCCTTGCAGTTCGCTCCGTTGAGGATGCGTTGGCGATAGCCGTAAACGCGCTTGCGCTGCTCGTCCATCACCTCGTCGTATTCGAGCAGGTTCTTGCGTTGGTCGAAGTTTCGCTCCTCGACCTTTTTCTGCGCGCCCTCGATGCGGCGGCTGACCATGCGGTTCTCGATCGCCTCTCCTTCTTGCATGCCGAGACGAGTAAGAAAGTTTGCGATCCATTCGCCGATGAAGATTCGCATCAGGTCATCTTCTAGCGACAGATAGAACCGGCTGCTGCCGGGGTCTCCCTGTCGACCGCAGCGGCCGCGCAACTGGAGGTCGATGCGGCGGGCTTCGTGCCGCTCGGTGCCGATGATGTGCAGGCCCCCCATCTCCTTCACTTCGCGCCCGTCGGCCTTCATCTGCTCGCGCTGCTCGATCTCGTTGACGAGCGCTTCCCATTCCGCCTGCGGCACGTCGAGGCGCGTCGGATACTTGTCTTGCAATTGGGCCCAGGCCATCGTCTCGGGATTGCCGCCGAGGATGATGTCGGTGCCGCGGCCGGCCATGTTCGTGGCGATCGTCACGGCCCCCTTACGGCCGGCCTGGGCGACGATCTCCGCCTCGCGTTTGTGATGCTTGGCATTGAGCACCTGATGCTTGATCCCGCGCTTTTCGAGCAGGGCCGACATCCGCTCGCTCTTCTCGATCGACACCGTGCCGACCAGCACCGGGCGGCCGCGGCGCTCGAGCTGCTTGATCTTGTCGCGGGGGATCGTCTCGCGCTGGCGGCTATCTCTGGCCTGGAAGTCGATCGCGTCGGGCTGCTCCTTGGCGATCGTGCCGAGCTTTTCCGTGCCGTCGGTCAGCTCGAGCGCGTCCCACTTGTTGATCCGCTCGATTTCGTCGGCGATGGCGGTGAATTTTTCGCGTTCGCTGCGGAAAATCACGTCCGGGTAGTTGCGCCGGCGGAGCGGTTTGTTGGTGGGAATGGCGATCACGTCGAGCTTGTAGATCTTCCAGAACTCGGAGGCCTCGGTCATGGCCGTGCCCGTCATCCCGCAAATCTTGTCGTAGAGCTTGAAAAAGTTTTGCAGCGTGATCGTGGCGAGCGTTTGCGTTTCTTCCTTGATCCGCACCCCTTCCTTGGCCTCGACCGCCTGGTGCAGGCCGTCGCTCCATTGCCGGCCGGGCATCTTGCGGCCCGTGAATTCATCGACGATCACGACTTCCCCGTCGTCCTCGACCACATAATTCACGTCGCGCTTGTAGAGATGATGGGCTTTTAGCGAATTGTCGATCAGATGGGGCCATTCCATGTTGCCGGCCGTGTAGAAGCTCTCGACGCCGGCCAGCTTTTCCGCCGCCCGAACTCCTTCGTCCGTCAAATTGACCGCGTGTTCCTTTTCCTTGACCTCGAAATGCAGGTCCTTGACCAACTGCCTTGCCAACTGGTCGGCCTTGGCGTATTTGGCCACGTCGTCGTGGGCCGGGCCGGAGATGATCAGCGGCGTGCGGGCCTCGTCCACCAAAATATTGTCGACCTCGTCGATGATCGCGTAATGCAGCGGACCCTGCGACTGTTGCAACGGCTTCACATAGCGATCGTCGTCGCGGGCGGCGTGGCGCATGTTGTCGCGAAGATAATCGAAGCCGAATTCGTTGTTCGTGCCGTAGGTGATGTCGCAGGCATAGACCTTTTGCCGCTGGGCGGAGTCCATGCTGTTTTGAATCGCCCCGACCGTCAGCCCGAGCCCCATATAGAGCGGGCCCATCCATTCCATGTCGCGGCGCGCCAGATAGTCGTTCACCGTGACGACGTGGACCCCTTTGCCTTCGATCGCGTTGAGGTATGCGGGCAGTGTGGCGACGAGCGTTTTCCCTTCGCCAGTGACCATTTCGGCAATCGACCCGCTATGCAGCACCATGCCGCCGACGAGCTGCACGTCGTAATGGCGCATGCCAAGAAAGCGGCGACCGGCCTCGCGGCAGACGGCAAACGCCTCGATCAGCAAGTCTTCGAGCGTTTCGCCCGCAGCCAGCCGGTTGCGGAACTCGACCGTCTGCTGGCGCAGGGCCTCGTCGGTCAGCGACTGGAATTTCGGCTCGAGCGCATTGATCGCGTCCACCTTCGGCTGAAGCTTGCGGACATAGCGGGCATTCGACGAGCCGAACAACGAAGTGATCGAGCGCTCGATGCCGCTCCCGATGGCGCCAAAGAAGCCCCCGATCCATTCCCAAATCTGTTCGAGTATTTCCATAGCGGAGGCCGTTGGTTGCAAACAGCAAAAGCCCAAGCCGTCGATCAGCATTCGATCAACGGCCGGGAAGCTAGGGTTATGAGTACGTAAGTTTATCTCGCATCAAAGTTTATAGCGATTGCCGCAATGGGTCAAGCGTGACACATGGAGCTTGTACACTCCGTAAGCGCAATCCATAATTGAATTTGCAGTTAGTGCTTTCGCTTGATTGCCAGGCCGGCGCCGGAACCGTCGGCCGAGCGAACATTCCCCGCGTGAAACGTCCGCCGAGACGCCGATTTATGTCTAGTTCGCGCGTGCTATCGGGCGGTCTTCCTGAGCGGTCCGCGGTCGTGGCGGCGGAAGAGCGCGAGAGGATGGAGGCCGGCATTGATCTGTTCGCCATGGCAACGGTCGCAGGAGTCGCGACCGAGCATCCCCCACCGATCGAGACCATTGCGGAAGTCGAGTCGACAACGGCGGGTGAGTCAGAAATCGATTCACCGATTAACAATGGCATGACGCCGAGACTTCCCGCCGACGCGCCGGAGCCGACCGTCGACGAAGGACTGTGGGCCGAATGCTTCGCTTGGATGCGGGCCAATGTTCATTGGTACGCGGTCAGTTTCGTCGTCCACCTGATTATATTCGCAGCACTGCTCTTTATCTTGGGACGATTTCGGTTGGACGTGACCGACAATTCGGGCATGTTTCAGCCGGTAGATGACGAGCTGGCTTTGAAGGGCCGATTACACAACATCGAAATCCCCAGCGGGGCGCCCGAAGACCCGACCGAATTGAATGCCGACGTGCTGCTGTCGCCGGAGATTCGCCCCGTGACAGCGGAAAACAACGACGACTCCACGACGTTCCGGAAAGAGGGAGGCGGGCGGGCGATGGATTCCGACGCGGCCCTGGTTGGCGGCGCCGGCGGTTTCACGGTGCGTGCGCCGGGCCCCGGGCCGTTGGTCGCGGGCGCCGGCGGCATCGGCGCCGAGCGCGGCACTTCCGATCGCCTCGGCAATGGCGGATCGGGGGAAGGGTTTGCCGGCCGCGGCAAGGGGCGTCGCGACGCCATGTTGCGGCTGGGAGGTGGCACGAGGGACACGGAAGCAGCCGTCGCCGCCGCGCTCAACTGGTTCTATCGGCATCGCAACGCCAACGGAAGCTGGAGCTTGTCGCGATTCGCCGCCCATTGCTCGGGAACCGCTTGCACCGGTCCGGGCACCGCCGACTCCGATTCCGCCGCCACTGCGCTGGCGGTGCTTCCTTTTCTCGCGGCCGGCGAGACACACAAGAGCCGAGGGCCGTATCAAGACGCCGTGAAGCAGGCCCTCTATTTCTTAATACGTCGGCAAGCGGCGAACGGCGATCTTTCCGGCGGCACAGGTCACCAAATGTATGCCCATGCGTTGGCGTCGCTCGCGCTTTGCGAAGCCTATGGCATGACCAACGACCAGAAGATTGGCGACGCCGCTCAGCGGGCCGTGTTCTTCATCGAGGCGGCCCAAAACCGCACGACCGGCGGCTGGCGGTATGTGCCCGGCGAAGACGGCGATACCTCGGTTCTCGGTTGGCAGATGATGGCGCTGCGGAGCGCGCAGTTGGCCGGCTTGGCCGTGAACACGCTCACGATGGAGAATGCCAAGAAATGGCTCGCGGTCGTCTCGAAGGGGCATTACAACGGACTCTACTCCTATCAGCCTTATAAGGAAGCCACGCCGACGATGACGGCCATTGGCATGCTCTCCTGGCAGTATTTGGGGATGCGGCCCGACACTCGGGAAATGATCGAAGGACGGCAATACCTGATGGACCACCTGCCGGACAACCGCGCCCGCAGCACCTACTATTGGTATTACGCCACGCAGGCGATGCACAACATGCTCGGCTCGGATTGGGACACCTGGAATCGGCGGATGCGGCGGACATTGCTCGAAGCGCAGTGCCGCGAAGGCTGCGCCGCGGGAAGCTGGGACCCGGAACTTCCGACGCTCGATGCCTGGAGCGAGCAAGGGGGCCGGATTCTCACCACCAGCTTCTCGACGCTCTCGCTTGAGGTTTACTACCGCTACCTGCCGCTTTACAATCTGCACCCAAGCGCAAGCGACGGCCCGCCGCCGCCGATTAACGCGGCCGATGAGGGCCGATAGAATAGCGGAAAGGATTTCACGATGGCGCACCCAGACATGGACGAGTTGCTCAACGAGGCGCTCGATGCGGCCGAGCAGTTTTTGGAGAAGATCGGCGAGTTCTTTCCGTTCGTGGTGACGATGTCGCCCGAGGGCGAGATCAGTCATGCCCAGGAGTATCTCGGGGAAGAGCCGCCAGCGGCGGAGGAAACCGTGGACGTGCTCATCGACGGCCTGAAGCAAGCGGCCGCAAAGGGGACGTACAAAGCGACCGCGCTAGTGAGCGACGCGCATCTTCCGTCGCCGGACGGCAAGTTTCAGGACGCGGTCAGCGTGTTGCTCGAGCATCAATCGGAGCCCCCCGTCACTTGCTATCTGCCCTATAAGCACGTCAAGGGTAAATTCGAATTCGGCGAAGTGTTCGCCAAACGCGCCGACCGCCGAGTTTTCGCGAAGGCTGCTGAGAAGGCGAGCCCGAAAGAACCAAAGCGGACGGAGAAGAAGACGAAATGACGAGTGGTCGGACGTTCGTCATATCCTTTGTTGCCTAACGCGGTATAATTGGTGGCATCAATAACCGCTCCGCCCAAGGATCACGCCGTCATGGAACGAGAATTCATCGATCGCGCCGCCGCCCTTCACGACCGAATCCTGCAACTGCGGGATTCTCTTTGACTACGCCACCAAGCAATCTCAGGTTGCCGCAATCGAGCAGCGGATGGCGGCGGCAGACTTCTGGAATAGCCAAGAGCGGGCCCAGGCCACGGTTGCCGAATTGAAGGGGCTTAACGGCGTGCTCAAGCCGCTCGACGAGGCGCTTCGCGCCGATGCCGAGCTAGCGACGCTCGTCGAGATGGGGCAGGAAGACGAGAGCTTCGTCCCCGAGCTGCGCGCCGTGCTCGAGCGCACCGAGAAGCAAGTCGATGACCTGGCAATCAAGTCGCTACTGAATGGCCCGCACGACGGCAACCCCGCGATCCTCGCGATCAACGCCCGCGACGGCGGCACCGACGCCAACGACTGGGCCGAGATGCTGCTGCGGATGTACATCCAATGGGCGCAGAAGCAGGGCTACTCGGTCGAGCTGCTCGATCGGCAGGACGACGGCGTGGCCGGGATTCAAAGCGCGGCGATCGCCGTTCGCGGCCCGATGGCCTATGGCTATTTGAAAGGCGAAACCGGCATGCACCGGCTGGTGCGGATCAGCCCGTTCAACGCCGAAGGGAAGCGGCAGACGAGCTTCGCGGCCGTCGACGTCTCGCCGGAGATCGCCGAAGACGCGGAGATCGAATTGCGCGACGAGGACATCCGCGAGGACGTGTTCCGTGCTAGCGGGGCGGGCGGCCAGCATGTGAACAAGACCTCGAGCGCGATCCGGCTCACGCACTTCCCCAGCGGGATCGTCGTGCAATGCCAGAACGAGCGGAGCCAGCACAAGAATCGAGCGACCGCGATCAAGATGCTCCGTGCCCGCCTCGCGCGGATGCAAGAGGAGAAGCGCGAAGCGGAGCTGGCGACGAAATACAAGAGCCAGGCCAAGACCGGCTTCGGCTCGCAGATTCGCAACTATTTCCTCCATCCCGATCAGCGCGTGAAGGACCAGCGCACGGGTCATTACGTCGGCAGTTTCCAGAGCGTGCTGGATGGCAACATCCAAGGCTTCCTGGATGCCTATCTTCAATGGCGCGTCGCCGACAAACCGGCGGCCGCCAAATCGGCGGCGGACGATGAATAGCGTGCTGCTCGTTGCCTCCGAGAGATTGGCAATGTGGTTCCACCGGCGCGATGATCGGTGGATGCAGTTTGTTGAGGTCCGGCGCGACGGAAGAATGGTCGCCTGTTTGGCGTCTGCCGAAGGGGAATCAGGCGACGAGTGGCCTCCCAGCCCCCCGTTTCAGAACCTCGAATTGCAAACAATCCCCGGCAAAGCGCAAACGGCGCTGCTGGTCGGCAAGGCCGGTTCCAGCCATTGGTCGGCCGCCGTCGAGGCCGATCCCACGGCCGGCGTGTTGCGCTTCGACGTCGCTTGCCGAATCCAGAACGAACCGAGCCGGCTGGGAAGCAGCTACTGGATTGGGGCCAATCCAAAACTGCCGCCGCCCGCGCTCCCGCGATTCGAGATGACACCGATCGGCGACGGCGTCGAACGTAGGTTAGACGTGACGGATCGAGAAGTGGCGATTAGAGTCTTGAGCGACACCGGACCTCTGCCGCGCACGATTCGCTGGCAGTACGTCATTTCGTTTCCGGAGTGAGCATCAGCTTTGCCACTGAGATCTCGGATTCCAGATTTCAGGTCGCGTCGCCCTGCAACGTCAGCACCAGGCTGCGGCGCGAGGCGCGGTTGCGATGCTCGCAGAGATAGATTCCTTGCCAAGTGCCGAGCGCCAATTGGCCATCGTGAACGGGAATCGTTAGCGAGCTGCCCAGGAGCGAGGCCTTCACGTGGGCCGGCATGTCATCTGGGCCTTCGCAGGTGTGCCGATGCGGGAAATCCTCCGGCGCCAGGGCGTTGAATGACGACTCCAAATCGGCCGGCGCGTCGGGATCGGCGTTCTCGTTGATCGAGAGCGACGCCGAGGTGTGCTGAATGAACACGTGCAGCAGCCCGACGCGAATCTGTTTGAGTTCCGGCAGCGCGGCCACCACCTCGCCGGTGATCAGATGAAACCCTCTCGACCGCTGCCACAACTGAATCCGCCGTTGAAACCACGCCATGACAACTCGCCGCCACGCCTTGATGGATCGGTCTAGGCCCCGTATACTACTTGACTTACGACCGAATTGAAACCTTGCCCGGTGTTTGGCCTGCCAGGCAGTGTCTTTGGGAGGTTTTTCGACCATGACGATGGACAAGAGTTTGCGCGTCCGCCGCGGGATGATCCGCAGCCGCAACGTGCTCCGCCGAGACGAGCGGATCGCGCGTCTGCAGGAGTCGGACCGATGGACCGAAGAGAGCAGTGCGCTGGGGTTGCCCAAGGTCCGTGTGTTCAAGCTGGCGGTGAAGAAGAAGAAAAAGAAGAAGGAAGAGGAAGGGGCTGAAGGCGAGGCCGCCGCTGCCGCCACGCCTGCCGCCGGCGCCGCTAAACCGGCTGCCAAGCCGGCCGGAAAATCCGGCGGGAAGTAGCAACCCAACTCCTGTGAAGTTTCGTCTCGAATATGGCCGAACCGGATTGGAAATCGACCTGCCGGCCGAGCGGGTTGTTCGTAAGCTGGCATACAAGGATGCCGTGCCGCTGCCCGATCCGGTCGGCGATCTTCGCAAGTTGCTCGACCGGCCGAACGGCACGCCGCCGCTGGCCGAGTTGGCTCGCGGGCGAAAGTCGGCGTGCGTGGTCATCTCCGACATCACGCGCCCGGTTCCCAATCGCCTGATCCTCGCGCCGCTGCTCGAAACGCTCGAATCCGCCGGCATCCCGCGCGGCGAGATCACGATCCTCGTGGCGACGGGGTTGCACCGGCCGAATCTCGGCGGCGAGCTGGTTGAGATGGTGGGCCAGGAAATCGTCGACAACTATCGGATCGAGAATCATCGCGGCACCGCGCTCGACGAGCATACGTATCTCGGCGAAAGCCCGCGCGGCGTGCCGATCTGGATCGACCGCCGCTATGTCGAGGCCGATCTCAAGATCACCACGGGCCTGATCGAGCCGCATCTGATGGCCGGCTTCTCCGGCGGGCGGAAACTGATCTGCCCCGGCATCGCCGCGCTGGAGACGATCAAGGTCTGGCACGGTCCCGATTTCCTCGAGCATCCCAACGCCGATGCCGGCATTCTGGACGGCAACCCCGTCCACGAGGAAAACACTTGGATCGGCCGGCACACTGGCTGCGATTTCATCGCGAACGTCGTGATAGACAGCGAGCGGCGGCCGCTGAAATGGGTCGCCGGCGACATGGAGGCCGCGTTTCTCGAAGGGGTTGAGTTCGTTCGCGGAGTGGTGGTCGATACGGTGCCCGAGCCGGTCGATGTGGTCGTGACGAGTTGTGCCGGCTATCCGCTCGACACGACGTTCTATCAGGCCGTGAAGGGACTGACCGGCGCGCTGCCGATCGTCAAGCAAGGAGGCACAATCATCATGGCGGCCAGCCTCTCGGAAGGGATCGGCAGCCCGGAGTTCGCACGCATCTTCGACGAGCATCCAAGCCTCGACGTGTTCGTCGAGAAAATCCTCGGCAAAGATTATTTCGTGATGGACCAATGGCAGCTTGAAGAGCTGGCCAAAGTTTGCCGCAAAGCCCGCGTGAAACTCGTGAGCGACGGCTTGCCCGCCGAAACGATTAACCGCCTATTCGTCGAAAGCGCCCCGAGCGTGGAGCGAGCCGTGGCGGATAGCCTGGCGGAATACGGCCCGGATGCCACGCTGGCAGTGATCCCGAAGGGGCCGTACGTGCTGGCGCAGGTCGGGGGTCAGGCGTAGGGCATGCTGTGCATGCCGTTGGTGCAAGTCGCTATGGACGAGTCCAGTTGGAAATCAGCCTACCATCCGCCTCAAGGTTCCCGCGCCGCGCTTCGTTACCTCCTATCCATTGCGGAGAAAAAGGGATGATTAGAGAACTCGACACGGTTGCATTGACCGATGACATCCCGGAGCATGGACTAATGCGGGGCGACATCGGAACCGTGGTGTTGCTCCACAGCGAACGCGGATACGAGGTGGAATTCGTAAGTCTTGCTGGCGAGACATTGGCGGTCGTGTCGTTGCGGCCCGAGCAGATTCGATCGGTTGGCCCGCGCGAGATTGCTCAGGCGCGTCCCGTCGAGGCGACACCGACTTAGCATAGTTGCTCAATGGTCCATCGGGAGAGCGGGGCCGGTGTGTCTGCGTGGACTGGACGCACCCATTACGCGTGCCCCAGGGTTCGTTCCGCCGCTTCTTCGCCGCTTCGGATCGCATGCGGGATGCCGACGCCGCGGTAGGCGTTGCCGGCTAGCGCGAGGCCTGGGAGCGCGCTGGCTTGGGCTTCGATGCGGGCCACGCGGTCGAGATGGCCGAGGTGGTATTGGGGCATCGATTGCGACCAGCGGGCGATCATGGCCCAGAGCGGCTGGCCGGTGATGCCGAGCAAGTCGCGAAGCTCTTCGGTGACGATGCGCTCGAGAACGGCGTCTGAGAGATCGACCAATTCACGCTGGCATGCTCCGCCGACGAAGGTGCGGATCAGCGCTTTGCCGACCGGGGCGCGGCCGGGGAATTTCACGCTCGGAAAGCTGGCCGAGAGAATCCGTCGCCGCTCGATCGCCGGGACGACGAAGCCGAAGCCATCGAGCGGTTGCCGAATCTGCCGGCGGTCGAAGGCCATCGAGACCACGACCGCCCCGGCGTATTCGATGGCCGAGAGTTCGGTGGCGAGTTCGCCATCGACGTCGGCGAGCAGGCGGCTAGCGATCGGGGCTGGCGCGGCTACGATAAGGCCGTCGAATTCCAGCTCGGTCGCGCGCTGCGAGTTCGCCGTTCCCTCTCCCTCTGGGAGAGGGTTAGGGTGAGGGGCGGCTGGCAACGGTCTTTCGCACTGCCCCTCACCCCGGCCCTCTCCCAGAGGGAGAGGGAGACTTGCGGTCACGCGCCAGCGGTTTGTCTCGCGCGTGATGCGCTCGATGGACGTGTTCAACCGCACGGTCCCGGCAGGCAAGCTGGAAGTGATGGCCACTACGATGCTGGAAAGCCCGCCGCGCGGCGTGACGAACAAGGCGTATCACGCACCGCTGGCCGGTTCTTGATCGACGGCATGATTGATCGGGCCGTCGGACTGCGCCGATTTCCCGCGCATGGCCGCGCGGATTAGCCCGCCGTGCTGTCGCTCCATCTCCTGGAATCGCGGCACCGTTCCCGCGAGGCTGAGTTTTTCCGGATCGGCCGTGTAGATGCCGGCCACGAGCGGTTGCACAAGCCGCTCGAAGGCTTCGCGCCCCAATCGCCGCCGGACGAAGCTCGCCAAACTTTCGTCGCCATCGCCGGAGCGCCGCGGGATGAAAAACTCCCATGCCAGCCGCAGCTTGCCGAGCGGGCTCAAGATGGGCGTCGTCAGCACCGGCCAAATCCGGCTCGGCGCCATCAACATGAATCCATCCGGCACAGGGCGGAGCCGGCCACGCCGGACAACGAACGCCCGCCGTCCCTCTGGATTCGTGCCGATCAGCTCGTCAGCGAGCCCGATCCGTCGGCAGAGATCGACGCCCCAGGGCACATTGGTGATGAAACTGTCGGCCCCTTGCTCGATGAGAAAACCGTCGCGGCTCACAGTGTGCAGCGATCCACCCAACCGGCCGCTGGCTTCGAACAGCGTGACGCGAACCGACGGATCGAGTTCGAGAAGCCGATGCGCCGCCGCCAGCCCGGCGATGCCGCCGCCGATCACGGCGATTCGTCGAGGGGGGGCGATTGAAGACATGCGGTCGCGAAATGTTCAGCAGGCGGGATTCTGTTGTTATTCTAATCGCAAACGTTTAGCGGCCTTCGGAATTCCGGCGAATTCCGCTACCGGCAGGTTATTCGACGCATCAGTGGCCGCGTTCCGGCCTCTGGCCGCCGGCCCTTAATCTTCTACAATACTAAGCTGTTCACGGACGTACACCATCGCTCCTCGATTCCCCCGCCTCCGCATGCCTGCCTCGGACATCGTCATCAAAGGCGCCCGCGAGCATAATCTGCGGGATATTCAGCTTGCACTGCCGCGGAACAAGCTGATTTGCTTGACCGGGGTGAGCGGGTCGGGGAAGAGTTCTCTAGCATTTGACACGCTGTACGCCGAAGGGCAGCGGCGCTACGTCGAGAGCCTCTCCAGCTTCGCCCGGCAATTCTTGGGGCAGATGCCGAAGCCGGACGTCGATTTCATCTCCGGGCTCAGCCCGTCGATTTCGATCTCGCAGAAGACATCCGGCCAAAACCCGCGATCAACGGTCGGGACAATCACCGAGATTTACGATTATCTCCGCGTGCTCTACGCCCGCACCGGCCAAGGGCATTGCCCGAATTGTTCGCGGCCGATCACCGCCCAGAGCCGCGAGCAGATCATCGAGCGGATCATGTCGCTTCCGGCGGAGACGCAGTTCCTCGTGCTCGCGCCGCTGATTCGAGCGCAGAAGGGGGAATATCGCGACCTGTTCGAAGACTTGATCAAGCAGGGTTTCGCGCGGGCGCGAGTCGATGGCCGGGTAGTGCAGCTCAGCGATGATCTACGGCTCGACCGGCAGATGCGGCACAATATCGAGGTGGTCGTCGATCGGCTCACTGCCGGCGACTCAATCCGACCCCGATTGGCGGAGGCGGTCGAGTTGGCGCTGCGATTGGGGGAAGGGAATCTGATCGTCGCCGTGAATTCTGGCAGGGGCGCGGACGGAACGTCGGCTTCGGACGAAAAGCAGCCGAAGGCCGAGTTTCTCCCTCTCCCTTTTGGAGAGGACCAGGGTGAGGGTGAATCGTCTCTGGCTTCCCCTCGCCCTAACCCTCTCCCAGAGGGAGAGGGGACCGACTCTCGCCGACGCGGGCCGAGAAGCAAGGCAGCGAACCCAGGCGACATTGTCCTCTCGGCCCATTACGCCTGCACGCATTGCGGTCTGAGCTTTGAAAGCCCCAGCCCGCAGTTGTTCAGCTTTAACAGCCCGCAGGGAATGTGTCGCGAGTGCGACGGGTTGGGGGAAATCTACGGCTTCGATGTCGCGCAGCTCATTCCGAACACGGCGCGATCGTTCAAGGACGGCTGCATCGAGTTGGTCGGCCCATGGCGCGACATGGGGCGCTGGCGGCGGCACATTTATCAAGGCGTGGCCGACACAGTCGAGCGAGTCCACGCCGTCGAATCCGGCACGATGCTCGAAACGCCTTGGGAGACGCTGCCGGCGGATCTGCAAAAACTCTGGCTCTGGGGCACCGGCAACGAGCACATCACGTTCACTTGGCGCAGCGGCGCGCATGGCCACAAATACGGCGGCCGATTCGAGGGGATCATCCCGCACCTGCTCTCGCGCTACCGCACCACGAACAGCCGCATCCAACGCCGGCAGTTGGAAAAATACATGAGCGTCGTCCGCTGTGGGGCGTGCGGCGGGGCCCGGTTGGGGCCGCAAGGCCGCTCCGTCACACTCGCGACAGGGCATTCAAGATTCGCCGATCGACCCAAGCGATCCTTGCCTGACGTTTGTGCCTTGTCGGTTGCTGACGCGGGTGAGTTTTTCAGCGCCCTGCAACTCGATGCGACCGGCCAGAAGATCGCCGCCGAATTACTCAAGGAAATCCGCGGACGGCTCGGCTTTCTTGTCAACGTGGGTCTCGAATACCTGACGCTCGATCGCACCGCTCCGACGCTTTCCGGCGGCGAATCGCAGCGGATTCGGTTGGCGGGGCAGATCGGTTGCGGGCTGGTCGGAGTGCTTTACATCCTCGACGAGCCGTCAATCGGGCTGCACCCGCGCGACAATCAAAAGCTACTCGACACGCTTACGCAACTCCGCGACAAGGGGAACACGGTCATCGTGGTCGAGCACGACGAAGACACGATGCGGGCGGCCGACACGATCGTCGATTTCGGCCCCGGCCCCGGCGTCCGCGGCGGAGAACTCGTGGCCCAAGGCCCCGCCGCGACGATCGCCAAGACAACGAGGAGCATCACGGGCAAGTATCTTTCCGGGAAGCTCAGGATTGAAGTGCCGGGCAAGCGGCGATTGGGGCCTCATTCCTCACCTCTCACCCCTCGCCCTTCGTCCCTCTTGAGAATCATCGGCGCGCGGCACAACAATCTCCAAGGGATCGACGTCGAGATCCCACTCGGCGCCGTCGTCTGCGTCACCGGCGTTTCCGGCTCGGGCAAAAGTTCGCTGGTGAACGATATCCTCGTCGAAGCGCTCCGCCGCGATTTGAATGGCGGCGTCGGCGCCCCCGGCCACCACGAGCGGATCGAAGGGATCAATCATCTCGACAAGCTGATCGCCATCGATCAATCGCCGATCGGCCGCACGCCGCGATCCAATCCGGCGACTTACATCAAGGTGTTCGACGACATCCGCAATCTATACGCGAAGCTATCCGAATCGAAGACTCGCGGCTACAAGCCGGGGCGGTTTAGCTTCAACGTGAGCGGCGGGCGATGCGAGGCCTGCGAGGGAAACGGTTCGAATCGGCTTGAAATGGACTTCCTGGCCGATGTGTGGGTCACCTGCCCGGTCTGCGAAGGGCACCGTTTCAATCGCGAAACGCTCCAGGTGCGGTTCAAGGGGCAGAACATCGCCGACGTGCTGGAGATGGACATCCAGCAAGCTCTGGCACATTTCGAGAATGTCCCCGACGTGCGGCACAAGTTGCAAACGCTGCACGACGTGGGGTTGGATTATCTCAAACTTGGCCAGCCCTCGCCGACGCTCTCCGGCGGCGAGGCGCAGCGGATCAAGCTGGCCCGCGAGCTGGTCAAGAAGAGCACCGGCCGCACGCTCTACCTGCTCGACGAGCCGACGACGGGACTGCACTTCGCCGACATCCAAATGCTGCTCAAAGTGCTGCACGATTTCGTCGACGCGGGGAACACGGTGCTCGTGGTCGAGCACAATCTGGATGTGATCAAGACGGCCGATTGGATCATCGACCTCGGCCCCGAGGGAGGCAGCGGCGGCGGGCGCATCGTCGCCGTCGGCACGCCCGAGGAACTGGCCGCCAATCCCGATTCGTACACCGGACGGGCACTCGCGCCGCATCTCGATCCCTCAGCGCGAATACTGGCCGTGACCGCGGCGGCTAAGGCGGCGCGGCGCGGCAAAGCGCTCGGCGGCAAGTCCAAGGGCAACGGCCAAGCCCGCGCGATCGTCGTTCGCGGCGCGCGGCAGCACAATCTCAAGGGAATCGACGTCGAAATCCCGCGCGATCAGATGACCGTCTGCTGCGGGTTGAGCGGTTCGGGCAAGAGTTCGCTGGCGATGGACACAATCTATGCCGAGGGGCAGCGGCGGTACGTCGAGAGCTTGAGTTCGTACGCTCGGCAGTTCGTCGGTCAGATGCAGAAGCCGAAGCTCGATCATATCGAAGGATTATCGCCCGCAATCGCCATCGAGCAGAAACACATGGGGCACACGCCGCGCTCGACCGTCGGCACGGTCACAGAGATTTACGATTATCTGCGGGTGCTGATGGCTCGGCTCGGCGAGCCGTATTGCCCCGCCTGCGACATCCCGATCGGCACGCAATCGGCCGACGAGATCATCGCGAAGATCATGGCCGAGCCGCCGGGGACAAAGCTCTATCTGATGGCTCCGCTTGAAATTCACGTCGGCGAGAATTACGAATCGCTGTGGGACGAGATTCGCGCCGGCGGTTATCCGAGGATACGGATCGATCGCCAGACCTATTCGGTCGATGAGCCGCCGACCATCGATCGCCGGCGCAGACACTTGATTGAAGTGGTGATTGACCGCGTGGCTGTTCGACCAGACATCCGCTCGCGGATCGCCGGGAGCATCGAAACCGCGCTCGCGCTCGGCAAAGGGATGCTGCACGCTGCCTATCCGTCGGACGACATGCCGGAAGCGAAATGGCGGACCGAGATTCACAGCCAGCATTTCGCGTGCGACCGGTGCGGGCGGAGCTTCGAGCCGCTCACACCGCATAGTTTCTCATTCAACAGTCCGCTGGGCTGGTGCCCGACGTGCGAAGGGCTTGGCGTGCAATCCGGGGCGAATCCTGCCGCCCTGATCCATGATCCCAAGCTGACGCTCGCCGAGGGGGCCGTCGGGATTTGGCCGGCCGTGGATCAGCCAATGTTTGCGGCGATGTTGGCGGCCTTATCGTCCAAGCTCGGCATCCCGACCGACGTGCCGTTCGAGCAACTCTCGGCCCGGCAGCGGCGCACGATCCTGCACGGCAGCGGCGAGGAATGGATCGATGTTTCAGTAGGGCACGCTGTGCGTGCCGAGCTCCCTCTCCATCTGGGAGAGGGCCGGGGTGAGGGGCGTCGGCAAAACGCTCTGGCCGCTTCCCCTCACCCTAACCCTCTCCCAAAGGGAGAGGGGACGATCACGAGGCAGCCATTGCCGCTGTGTTTTCGCTTCCAATACAAAGGCCTGTATCCTGCGCTCGAGGAGGCGGCGCGGCTCTCTCCCGCCATGCGCGGAAAGCTGGATCACCTGATCGATCAAGTGGAATGCTCGACCTGCGACGGCAGCCGGCTGCGCGACGACGCGGCGGCGGTTCGGCTGCGCGGGCGAACGAGCGACGAGATTTGCCGCCTGCCGCTCGGGCAGTTATCGGCCGAACTCGATCGCTGGGAACTTACCGATCGCGAGAAGAAGATTGCCGGCGATTTGATTCGCGAGATTCGCACGCGGGTGCAATTCCTGGTCGATGTCGGCCTTGAATACTTATCACTCGCCCGGCCTGCCCCGACATTGTCCGGCGGCGAATCGCAGCGGATTCGGCTGGCGAGCCAAGTGGGCAGCGGGCTGTGCGGCGTGCTGTACGTGCTCGATGAGCCGACGATTGGCCTGCATCCGCGCGACAATCGCCGCTTGCTCGGCGCTCTCGAAAAGCTCCGCGACCTGGGGAACACGCTGCTCGTGGTCGAGCACGATCGAGAAGTAGTCAAGAGCGCCGATCAGTTGCTCGACTTTGGCCCCGGTGCCGGAGAATTCGGCGGCCAAATCGTCGCCCGGGGCACACCAGCGCAAGTCGCCAAATCAAGGACATCCGTCACCGGGTCGTATCTTTCGGGAAAGAAAGCAATTCCGATCCCGACGAATCGGCGCATGGGTTCCGTAGGGCACGCTGTGCGTGCCAAGCCGTCGCGTGCCAAGGCCGTCACGCACAGCGTGCCCTACGACTCGCCGCCGGATCCTCCCGGCGGCGGCTGGCTCGAAATTATCGGCGCTCGGCACAACAACCTCCGCAACATCGACGTGCGCATTCCCCTCGGCACTCTAACGGCCGTCACCGGCGTGAGCGGCAGCGGAAAAAGCTCGCTGATCGAAGACGTGCTCTATAACTCGCTCGCCCGCACTCTGCATCGCGCCCGCCTCATGCCCGCCCCGCACGACACGATCCGCGGCATCGAGCACGTGAACAAAGTGATCCGAGTGGATCAACAGCCGCTCGGGAATACTCCGACCTCGAACCCAGCAACGTACACCGGCGTGTTCGATTTAATCCGCGAGCTGTACGCTCAGCTTCCCGAGGCGAAGATTCGCGGCTACATGCCGCGGCGGTTCAGCTTCAACGCCCCCGGCGGCCGCTGCGAGGCCTGCGAGGGAAACGGCCAAAAGCGGATCGAGATGCACTTTCTGCCCGACGTGTGGGTCGAGTGCGATGTCTGCCGCGGCCAGCGATACAACCCCGAGACGCTCGCCGTGCGCTACCACGGCCAATCGATCGCCGAGGTGCTCGATATGTCGTGCGGCCGGGCGGTCAAGCTATTCGAAAATATCCCCAGGATTCGCAAGATTCTGCAAACGCTCTGCGACGTTGGGCTGGATTATCTCACGCTCGGCCAGCCGGCGCCGACGTTGAGCGGCGGCGAAGCGCAGCGCGTCAAGCTGGCGGCGGAACTGTCGCGCCCCGACACCGGGCGAACGCTCTTCCTGCTCGACGAGCCGACCACCGGGCTGCACTTCGACGACGTGGCGAAGCTGCTCGACGTGCTCAACCGGCTCGTGGACCTGGGAAATACCGTCGTGGTGATAGAGCACAATTTGGACGTGATCAAGACGGCCGATTGGGTGATCGACATGGGACCGGAGGCGGGCGAGGGAGGAGGGTTCGTTGTCGGAGTGGGCACGCCCGAACAGGTCGCTACGAATGCGGCGCAAGTACGAAGTACGAAGTACGAAGTACGAAAGAAGGGTGGCACTGGCCAGCGAAGTCGGCCAGTGCCGGACGGCGGCAATTCGCCAGCGCAGTCGGCCATTGGCGGCATTCACCGCAGCCATACAGCCGAAGCGCTCGCACCAATGCTGGCGGCTGGTCCGCATGTGGAAAGGAAACCACATGACTTCGCGGCCGCCCAAACGCGACGCGCGGAGGATGTGGAGATTCATGAGGTCGGCAAGGCAGTCAGGATGCCCTGGGAAGTGGATGGCCGGCGCTGGCATACGCACGATCGAGTGGGCCGCACCGGCGAGCCATGTCGCTGGGATGGAGAGGTTTTGGCTCGCGTCGTCGATCGGATTCACGAGCTGGGTGAGTTCAGCGAAACCGATTGGAATAGCCGCGGAGTGGTTGAGATTCGGGCCACGAAGAAATCCGACGGCTGGTTCTTTCATGCCATCACCGGCGAGCAATGGCTGTTGAAGCTGAAGTTCCGCGTTGCCCGCGCCACCTTCAAGCGCGAGAACTTGATCGAGCGGATCGCGCTGACGCCGCTCAACGATCTGGAGCATCTGCCGGTGTACGGCAACGATCCGCGGGTGAAGTGCAAGAACCTTCGCGGGCCGTTTCAGGAGGTCGAAATCCGCGTGCATTCGCTCGCCGAGATGGACCATCCGGAGTTCTGGAAATTCCTCGCCGAGGCGGTGGCCGGTTTTCAGAAATTTACGCATCGCGTCGAGCAGAAGCCGGAGGACCTCATGCCTTGGAAAGTGCTTGGCCGAAAATGGCATTTCTCACGGAAAGGGTTTCCGCCGGGGAAGCGGGTTCACTGGGAGGCGGAGGTGCTCGAGGAGCTGTGCGAACTCCTCTCGTCGGCCGCCCCCGCCGGACAATTCCTTTGGAACAATCAGCAATTGGTCCACATGTTTGTCCCCGGCCAGCGCGAGCCGTGGGCCTCAATTCACACCAAGCGGTTGGCGAGCGTCGATCTGCAACTGAACGGACCGAAGGGACGATTTGCCCTGGGCCGTCTGACCGACTTGGGAACCGAGCGGAACCTGGACGCGACGCGGCCGGATTTCGACTTCATACAGATCAGTTTTCGCGCGGTCGATGATCTTCATCGGGGAAACTTGACGGCATTTCTGCAAGAACATTTGGCAACGATCGGATCGAGCAACGGCGAAGCGAAAAACACGCGGAGATTGGCGCGAGCGTTTTAGGGAACACCCTCCGTGGCGTTCCGTGACACAGCACGGATTCGGAACGCCACAGAGGGAGTTCCCTACAGTTCTTCACGAAGACCTCAAAAAACGACGCCCTGACAGCCTGGCGTACGATTATGTCCGAACCCCTGTTACCCGCGAGCTTCTTGTTTCGCTATTCGGTCCCGTGCTTGTATCTGCCGGAGGGAACCGAGCTGCGCGACAAGACGATTGGCGAGGCTTATCGCTTGCCGAATTTCACGCCGCTTGACGGCGGGCCGGATGGGCCGGAGGTGCGCGTCGGCTGGAACGAATCAGGATTGGCCATCTCGCTCCACGTGATAGGCAAGCGGCAGCTTCCTTGGTGCCGCGACAACCGGATCGAAGACAGCGACGGCTTGCTCGTCTGGATCGACACCCGCGACACGCACAACATCCATCGTGCCGGGCGGTTCTGCCATTATTTCGTCTTTCTGCCGAGCGGCGGCGGGCATCGACTCGACGAGCCGGTCGCCGAGCAGCTCTGGATCAACCGGGCCCGCGAGAACGCGCGGCCAATTCGGCCTGGTATGCTTCGCGCAAGAACGGAAAAGCGGCGCGATGGCTATATCTTGCAGGTGCATATTCCCACGGCCGCGCTCACCGGCTTCGATCCTGTCGAGCATCCGCGGCTGGGCTTCACCTACTGCATCGCCGATCGCGAAATCGGTCTGCGCACCTTCAACTGCGGCCCCGAGTTCCCCTTCCGCGACGACCCGAGCCTGTGGGCGACGCTTGAGTTGGTGAAGCCAGAGTCCGGAGGGAGAAATGCCAAGAAAGGGCGCTCAACTGGCGAGAAAGTGAGCTAGCCGGTCATCTCAACTCCAATCCCAACTGCTTGCGGATAATCCGGCAAAGACTCTCCCGGATTTCCGTATGCCGCGGGATGGGCGCTTGCCGTCCTGTTGCCGGATTTCGATAAACATCGTGGCGCGCACCATGACGATGCAACACGCAGCCCGCCTCTTGCAGTTCGCGAATGAGAAGTCGCCGTTTCATCCGTCGATGGCGAGTTCTTTCGTTTGGGCGCCTTCGGGGGCGGGAGTCTCGTCGGCCGTCATCAGGTGATACGCGTCGCGGATGTTCTCTTCCAACTCCGCTAGCGTTTCCCCTTGGCTAAATACTCCCGGAACGCCGCGCAGTCGTCCGACGAACGAGCCGTCGTCTTCCCAGTATTCCAAGACGAATGAAGGTTGCATTGATGAGTTTCTCTACGAGAACGATGCCAAACGGACTCACAAACATTCTACCATCTCCCGCGCATGATAGCTCGACCTCACGAACGGCCCGCTGGCGACGCGGCGGAATCCCATCGAGCGGGCGGCGGCGGCGAGTTCGTCGAACTCCTCCGGCGGCACGTAGCGGACGACCGGCAGATGCTCGGGAGTTGGCTGAAGATACTGCCCTAGCGTGAGGAAATCGCAACCGGCCTCGAGCAGATCGGCGAGCGTATCGAGAAGTTCTTCGCGCGTCTCGCCGAGGCCGAGCATCAGGCCGCTCTTGGTCTTGAGCGCCGGATTGAGCCGCTTCACGATGCGCAGCAGTTCGAGCGTCCAGCAGTAGTCGCTCTTGCGGCCGCGCACCTGGCGATAGAGCCGCGGGACGGTTTCCGTATTGTGGTTAAAGACCTCGGGGGCGGCCGCCACGACGCGATCGATCGCGCCCGGCTTGCCGAGGAAGTCCGGCGTGAGCACCTCGACCGTCGCGCCGGTTCGCCGGCGGACGGCCAGCACCGATTGATAGAAATGCTCCGCCCCGCCGTCGGCGAGATCATCGCGCGTCACCGAGGTGATCACCACGTGCTTGACTCCCAGCCGCGCGGCCGCCTCCGCCACCCGGTCCGGCTCGTCCGCTTCGAGCGCCTCGGTCTTCCCCTTCGGCACCGAGCAGAAGCCGCAGGGGCGCGTGCAGACATTGCCCAGGATCATGAATGTGGCCGTCTTTTGCGACCAGCATTCCATCCGGTTCGGACATTTGGCGCTCTCGCAAACCGTCTCCAGCCGCAGTTCCTCGATCAGCCGAGCGGTAAAATGACTGCCGTCGCCCTTAGGCACATTCCGCTTCAGCCACCGCGGCAAGCGGCCAGTCGTGGGCCACGCCGTCACGCTAATTTCAAGCGGTCGAACGACAATTGGCAAGTCGGCGAGCATAGTCGGGCTAAACGAGCAACGTCGGCCGGGTTACAATGGGTCAAACCCAATCGTCTGACTAACTTTAATCGTCGGATCGCTCGCAGGAAAGGGCAACGCCCCTGGCTAAGAACATCCCCAAGAACGTCCCGAAAAAGCCGAAGAAAAAGGCCGCCCCCGATCGCGAGCATGACAACGAGCGGCTGATCGCCCAGAATCGCAAGGCGCGGCACGAGTACGAAGTGCTCGACACGCTCGAATGCGGCATCGTGCTCTTGGGCAGCGAAGTGAAGAGCCTGCGTGGCGGTCGGCTCTCGCTCGACGAAGCCTATGGCAGAGTGAAAGAAGGCGAGGTCTGGCTCATGGGATGCGACATCGCCGAATACGTCCAGGCGAATCGGCTCAATCACCAGCCGCGCCGCCCGCGGAAGCTCTTGATGCACCGCCGCGAGGTCAAGAAGTTCGCCAGTCAGGCCTATGAAAAAGGGCTGACATTGGTGCCGCTCAAAATGTACTTCACCGAAGGGCGAGCGAAAGTGCTGATGGGCATCTGCCGCGGCAAAAAGCTGCACGACAAGCGCGAGTCGATTAAAGCGGCTTCGATGAAGCGCGACATCCAGCGCGCCATGCGCCGCGGGGGATAGGGCCAGGCATTGTCATTTGCCACTATTCTCGCGGGCGCACCGCGAGTTTATTCGCGCGCGGGCGGATACCGAGTTTATCGCGAGGGTGCACTGCGAGTTTATTCGCGCGGGCGCACTGCGCCGGTCAGGCCGCTATAGTCGGGCCGATCCTCCGGGTGCCAAAGGGGCAATCCCTGGGCGATCCGCTCCGCCAGAATCTCGAGCTTGTCGCGCGATCCGGCCGGAGCGTCCGTCGGACCAAATTCATCGGTCTCCACCGGAGCAAAGTCCTCGTCATGTCCATACTTGAGGATCGTTTCAAAGACATTGCGATGTTGACGCATAACCCTTTCTCTCCAACTACAAAAAACAGTCACAGACGGTCGCTAATTCGGCATGTCGCCCACGCCCAAAACGCCGCTGCCCGAGGCCGCCGCAAACTTCACTACGGCTTGACCGAGCCTTTGGATCGCACTGCAGCCAAATCGCATTGCAACCAATCGCACTGCAACCGGCGGCCCACGATCCAAATCGTCAACAACAACCACCCTGTGACAAAATTACACTTTCCGGGCGCCAAAGGCTCGCTAGCGGTGGGCACGCACATGCGGCCAAAAGGCAGGACGACACCCGGCAAACACTCCCCTTGCCAGAGCACCGCATTGTGGTCGATTTCGCCGAAATGTCAAGCATTTGAGGCTGAAACCGCTTGGCTCATCCAGCGATTTGACGCGGTCGAATTGCGTAAGTTATGCGGCGAAAGTAACTTAATGAGAACCAAATCAGCCGATGAAAGTCGCGCGATTCAAACGGATTGGACAAATTACTGTCAATGACATTACCGCGAATCGTGTTCGTGACTCGGCGATTTTGGCCGCTTTTGGGGGGTGCGGTGACGATCATCGGCAACCTGGCGGCGGCGCTCGTTGAAAAAAAGGGGATAAGTCCAATTATTCCAATCCAGCAATCTGCGAAACGAATGCAGCTCGTTAATTGGACTTATCCCCTTTTTAACACATGACGCACCGCATTCTTCACGTCATCCCGAGCCTCGATTCGCATGGCGCGGAGAAGCAGCTTACGCTGCTGGCCACCGGATTGCCGCGCGAGCGCTTCGATGTTCACGTCTGCGCGCTCGCGCGCGGCGGGCCGTATGAGGCGGTATTGCGAGCGGCGGGGATTCCGGTCACGGTGATCGGCAAACGCTGGAAGCTCGATCCGGCCGCGTTCTGGCGGCTCAAGCGAGAGATCGCTCGCGTCCGCCCCGATCTGGTTCACACCTGGCTGTTCGCGGGCAATTCCTACGGCCGAGCGGCGGCGCTGGCGGCGGGAGTGAAGCTTCTGGTGGCCGCCGAACGCTGCGTCGATCGCTGGAAGGTTTGGCACGAGTTTGCCTTCGATCGCTATTTGGCGCGGCGAACCGAGCGGATCGTGGTGAATAGCGCGGCCGTCCGCGATTTTTACATTTTCCACGGTCTGCCAACGGAGAGATTCGCTGTGATTCCGAACGGGGTGCCGCCGGCGGCGCCCAGTCGCGTCACGCGCGCTGAACTGCTGGCAGAACTCGGCTTGCCGACGAACGCCCAACTCATCGGCGCGATTGGCCGGCTCTGGCCGCAGAAGCGAGTCAAGGAATTGATCTGGGCCGCCGATCAGTTGAAGTGCGTTCGCGACGGCGTGCATCTGTTAGTGATCGGCGATGGGCCGCTGCGCCCGGACCTGGAGCGCTACGCCTGGATCTGCGAAACGGACGATCGCGTCCACTTTCTCGGCGCTCGTGACGACGTGCCGCGGCTGGTGCCGCATTTCGACGTGGCCTGGCTCGCCAGCGGTTATGAAGGACAATCCAATGCCATCATGGAGGCGATGGCCGCCGGGGTCCCGGTTGTGGCGACCGACATTCCCGGCAACCGCGACTTGGTCGTTCCCGGTGAAACCGGCTACCTCGTGCCGCTCGATAGCCGTTCGGCATTTGCCAAATGGACGCTGCAAATCCTCCAAGATGCGGATTTGGCTCACCGCTTTGGCGCCGCCGGAAAAGCCCGCATGACCGCCGAGTTCAGCGTCGAGCGAATGGTGAATCGCTACGCCGCGCTGTATGGTGAATTGCTCGATGGTAAATGACGAATGACGAATGTCTAATGACGAATGCCCAAATGACGAACGAATTCACAACTCCGCTTGCGCCTCGTCCCGCCTCGGTGGATCTTCGACATTCGTGCTTCGTCAATCCTTAGGTATTCGTCATTCGACATTAGTCATTCCCATCGCATGTGCGGCATCACTGGCGCAGTTTGGATCGACCCGGCCGCGGCGCTCGATGCGGCCACGCTCGAGCGGATGACCGATTTGGTCGCGCATCGCGGTCCAGATGATCGCGGCTGCTATCGCAGCGACTACCGCTTGCAAACCGGCGCGGCGCCGCAGCCCGGCGTGGCGCTCGGGCATCGGCGGCTGTCGATCATCGACATCGAGGGGAGCCGCCAGCCGCTGTCGAATGAAGACGGCACGATCTGGGTCGTCTTCAACGGAGAAATCTACAATTTCCGCGACTTACGGCGGCGGCTGGAAGGTTCCGGCCATCGCTTCCGCACGCAAGGAGACGTCGAGACGATCGTTCATCTCTACGAGGATGAGGGGCCCGATTTCGCCAAACATCTCTGGGGAATGTTCGCCGTGGCGATCTGGGACGCCCCACGGCGGCAATTGGTGCTGGCCCGCGATCGCCTCGGGAAGAAACCGCTGGTGTATCGCGCCGAGACGAACCGGCTGTTGTTTGCTAGCGAATTGAAGTGCCTGCTGGCGACCCTCGGCGTCCCGCGCGAGATCGATCCGGGAGCGCTCGACGAATACTTGACCTACCAGTACATCCCGCACCCGAACACGATTTTTCGCGGAATTCGCAAGTTGCCGCCAGCCCACTACGCCGTCTGGCGCGACGGCCGCTTGAATGTGGCCAGTTATTGGCAGCCTGACTTCAACCATGAGGAACGTCGACCGCTCGGCGAATATGTCGAAGAGTTGCAATCGCGAATGACCGACGCGGTGCGGCTGCGATTGCAGAGCGACGTGCCGCTGGGGGCGTTTCTTTCTGGTGGGATCGATTCGTCGATCGTCGTCGGCCTGATGAGCCGATTGAGCGGAAGTCCCGTGAAAACATTTTCAATCGGCTTTCCCGAATCGGATTACGATGAAACCCGCTACGCACGCGAAGTCGCCGAGCGCTTCGGTACGGAGCATCACGAGCTGCGCGTCGAGCCGAACGCCTTGGAGATTCTGCCGAAGCTGGCCTGGCACTACGACGAGCCGATGGCCGACAGTTCAGCGGTGCCGACCTGGTATGTCGCGGAGCTGACGCACCGAGAGGTGAAAGTGGCGCTCACCGGCGATGGCGGGGACGAACTTTTCGCGGGCTACGATCGTTATCGGGCGGTGCGGCTATCGACACTGTTCGACAGGCTGCCCGGCCCGTTGCGGCGGTTGCTGGCGAGTTCCCTCTGGCAGCGGCTGCCGGGCGGGAATCGGCGGCGATCGTTCATCCGCCGATTGAAGCGGTTCACGGCCGCGCTCGGGCAGCCCGTCCAGCGGCGGTATCTCGATTGGATCGGCATTTTCGACGAAGCCGGTCGCGCGGCTTTGTACTCGGACGAATTCCTGGCCAGTCTGCCGAACGTCGATCCGACAGAATTCTTGAATCGGGCCTGGCGGCGAGCCGGCCGGCGCGACACGGTCACCGCGGCGTCGCTCGCCGATCTGACGACCTATCTTCCCTGCGATCTGTTGACGAAAGTGGATATCGCCTCGATGGCCCACGGCCTCGAGTGCCGGCAACCGTTTCTCGACCATCGGGTCGTCGAACTGGCGATCGCGATGCCAGTGCAATTCAAGCAGCGCTTCGGCCGCGGGAAGCGAATTCTGCTCGAGGCTTTCGACGATCTTTTGCCGCCGAGCGTTCGCCGCCGGCGGAAGATGGGCTTCGGCATCCCGCTCGAATCCTGGCTGCGCAACGAACTGAAGCAATTCACCCGCGAAGTGTTGCTCGATCGTGTTTCGCTCGGCCGCGGCTACTTCCGCCCCGAGGCCGTGACGCGGATCGTCGAGGAACATCAATCCGGCGCCCGCAACCACGGCTATCAGCTTTGGTCATTACTGGTCTTCGAGCTGTGGCATCGCCAATGGATGGAGGCCGCAAACAGGATAGACAACCCCGAACGGCGGTTCTAAAATCGGTAACAGTCCGCCCATTTTCCCGAGGAGATTCTTATGCCCCCGAGCGCTCGACCCGTTGGCGCATGCTTTCGCATCGCTCTTTTTTTGTGCGGCTGTTTCCTGGCCGGATCTTTGGCCGGCTGCGGTTCCGGGGAGCCGTTTTCGTACGTGCCAGTCAGCGGCAAAGTTACCTACGCCGACGGCACCCCTATTCCGGCAAAACTCAAATTGATTTTCATTGCCGTTAACCCGCCGACAGCCGACGCGGGTACCGTTCCCAAACCAGGCGCCGCGATCACAAACTCCGACGGAACGTTCGACGCCGTCACCAGCCATACTTACGGCGATGGTTTGATTCCCGGCAAGCACAAGGTTGTATTGACCGTGTCAACCGGGAGGGGCGGCGAATCAACGACGGACCTCTTCGGGCCCGAGTATTCCGACCCGAACAAGACGCCGATCGAGGTCGATACGGCAAACCTGCCGATGGAGATCAAGGTGAAGAAGCCGTAGGGCTTAATACTGACCGCTTTGGATCGTTTCGCCGTCGTTGGAGAGCAGGATCTTGTCCCACACGCCAAGGCCCTGGGGTGGGTTGATGCTCGATATTCCCAACTGAATGTAATCGCTGATGAACTTGACGCTGCCATCGGCGAAACAGACATTGACGCCGCCCGTGTGAAGGCTACGAGCCGCTTGTTGCCAATTCGGCCAATCATCGCTCGAGCAGGACATCCCGATCTGCGATGTCTTGACGGCCCCACCGACGATCGCTTGGATCGCGGAGCAGGCCTCCACGTCGTCGGACTTGAGCCCCGGATCGGCTGCGTTCGGGCCGTTGCAGTCCCCTTGATATCCGGAAGCCCAGATCGCGCTCGGGCAAGCGCCGCTCATGGCCCAAACACCCCGGCAATCGAAAGGAACCAAGCCGGCGCGAATCTCGCAAACCAAGATCGTTTTGCTCGTTCCGTCCTTGATCTCGGTGGCCTTCAGCGCGACATTGGCCCCCATCACACCGCACTGATACTTGTTGCGCCAAACCGCCGCGCTGGCAGCATCGTCGGAATTGCTGCCAACACTCATGAAGCCCGTCGAGGCATTGGCGGCGTAATCGCCGCGAGCCCAGAGCGGAGTCGCGCCCTTCGGGCTCAAGAGCGAAGTCGCCGCGTTTTGCGAACCATCGAATGGCGTGGCGTTATAAGGATCGCTCGGACAACACATGACGCCCATGTGGGTAGCCCGCGCGGGCGCGTTTATCGCGTTGTTGATGGGTTGCTTCAAGTCCATCGTCTTGTAGATGTCATTCCCTTCGATCTGCGGAAGAATATCGATCACCCAGTTCTTGTAAAGTCCGGGAGAGTTTAAGGCGTGGTTGGATGTCGGAATCGGCGAGTTAATGATATTGGGCAGCCCCTTCGAGTCCAGCCACGTCGAACTTGCCGGGAACGTTCTATGGCCCGAGTGGAAATTCAACAAAGCCAAACCCAGTTGTCGGATATTGCTGGAACATTGCGATCTTCGGGCGGCCTCGCGGGCTGCTTGAATCGCCGGCAGCAAGAGCGCAATGAGAATGCCGATGATCGCGATCACGACCAAAAGTTCGACCAGTGTGAATCCACGGCGGCGCGCAGAGAGAAACGAATTGCGACGATCTACCTTGAACATGATGCTCTCCAATCTGAATAGCTTACGCGAATGGTATTGATGAGGGCGTCGCTTATTGTAGCAAAAACCTCCATCCGTGCCAAAACTCCATCATAAAGAATTTCCCGCGGAAATGAGATTCCGGGCATGCCCATCCCTTGAGGGGTAGAAAGCGTGCGTGCCGTTTCGCGGTCGGGTAACGCTTCTGACCAGTCCGCCGCGGCGGATCGGCCAGTGCCGAAACTTGCCCCGAACGCTGATTCAACAAGTCTTCCGTGAGTCGGCGGGTAATGCAGTAGGGCTATGCTATGTGCCAGTTCAGCACTGGCCGACTTCGCTGGCCACACGTCGCTGGCCGGTGCCACGCCTTGATGGCGGGCGCCGAATCGCGGGTTGGTTGCAACGCACCGGCCGGCGTTGCTCTGACTCAGCCTTCATCCTTCCGCCTTCATCGTTAATTCCGCCGCAGGATTCGCTGGGTTGACATCGGCCAGGCGCGTCACTATCATTCCGGGGATTGGTGGCCCTTCGGCTTCCAAGTGCTTTGGTGACAAGTTGTTCGGCCTTGGCTGCGACCTCCGCAGACGGTCGCGAGGAGTAATCTGTCGATGACCCACGTTGTGTGTGAACCTTGTTTCGATTGCAAATATACCGACTGCGTCGTGGTGTGCCCCGTCGAGTGCTTCTATGAAGGGGAACGGATCCTGTACATCCATCCCGATGAATGCATCGACTGCGAAGCCTGCGTGCCGGAATGTCCGGTCGAGGCCATCTTTCATGAAGACAACGTGCCGGAAGAGTGGAAGGACTTCACCGCCTTGAACGCCGAAATGGCGCCGCAGTGCCCCGTGATCACGGAAAAGAAAGAACCGCTGGCGGGCAAGGAATGACGGCCGAGCGCGCCGGCCATCGGAACACTTGGATCGCGCGATCACGAACAGAATTCTCAAGCCGCCGCGGGCTTTGAAGCCGCGGCGGCTTTTTTGCACTTCTGCATTCAATTCAATCGACTTCGTTCGCTGTCCTCTTGGCGTCCTTGGCGGCGGTTCAAACAAAAAGAACGCAGCCCGCCACGAATTCCCTGTGACGGGCTGCGGATGCAGACGCTGCGATCAGGTGGCGCGCGAAATTCTATCGCGCGTTCGGTCTGGGCGTCGCAGCGTTGTGATCGATTTGCTCGGCGAAGCCCGCCGGGGCCGTGTCGGGCCAATGCTCTTTGTCGAAGCCCTTCGCGTTGTCGAGCTTGGTCTTCGACACATTGACCACGAAGAACATGTTGTTCCCGTCGAGCTTCATTTGCAGCTCGTTAAACGGGATGGCGAATAGCTTTTCGCCTACTCCCAGCACTCCGCCAGACCCCAGGGCGATGTAGTTGATCGTCCCGGTATCCATGTTGACCACGAAGTCCGCGACTGTCCCCAGCTTTTCATTCTGGAGATTGCGGACTTCGGTCCCGTGCAGCTTGGTCATTCTGAAGGTCTTGGGCACCGACACGTTTTCGGTCGGCCGCGGATCGGCGGCCAACGCGCCCCCCGCCCAACTCAAGACCAGCCCACAGGCCAGCAATCCGGTAATGATGCGCTTCATAGTTCTGCTCCTTCCTCCATAAATCAGGCGGTCTGCCCAAACAAAACACCCGGTATCCGCCGCGCCGGTCTCATAGACTGGCGCCGCGGCGCGGTCTTCCGAGCAACAGGCTCAACACGAACAGGATCAAGAACACGAAGAACAAAATCTTCGCTACGCCGACCGCCTCGATGGCAATCCCGCCAAATCCGAACACGGCGGCGACCAGCGCAATCACGAAAAATACGGCAGCCCAGTACAACATGGGTTGGTCCTCCAAGGCGCGGAAAACAATGATCGGCTGCCCTGGGCCATATGGGCCGGCAGCTTCAATCAGTCTAGGTCCGGTGCGACCCCTGCCCCACCGACACCGCTGCCCAAACCACGCACAAACCGTGCCAATGCGAATCTGCCCGTAGCGGTGGGGACCTGCGGCAATATCGTCGACGAAAACGCGGATTGGGGACCGATATTCAGCCTTGGAATGGAGGCCTTGGCTATCCATTGAGCAAGCTGGCCGAAAACCGGCTAGGATTTGAATGCAAGAATCAGCCGGCGGCGTTCCGCGCTGGTGCCCAATGTCGAATAGAATGAACACGTTCGCCATTCCCATCTTGGCGAGGACAAGCGTCGATGAGCGGCAAGCAAATCGTGATCTACACGGCGGCGAGTCTGCCGCAGGCCCATGTGTTGCGCAATGTCCTTGAAGAATTGGGCATCCCCGCCTCGATCACGAACGACACGATCCAGTTTGCCGTGGGCGACGTGCCGGCGGGCTGGCCAACTTCCCCGCGCGTTGTGGTGGACGAGCAACAGGCCGAACTGGCACGCCGGGTCGCGTTGGAGTTCGACGTTGCCGGCCGCAGTTCGCGATTGCGCGACAAGGGCGATGACGATTCAGATTCGAGCGCCGACCGCGAGACAATCGCTTGGCCCATGTGCCCGAAATGCGGCCGCCGCCGAGTGGCGATTTGCCCTTTCTGCGGCTCGACCGGCGACGATATTCCGCCCGCCGATCTCAGCTATCAGGCGCTGGAAGAGCATGCCGACGACGAAGGCGACACCGCCGCCTTGCGGCTCGATCGCCAATCGACCGGCACGCAGCGCAACTGGCTCCTGTGCCCAACCTGTGAAGAACCGTTCGAGGCTCAATACGAGCACGCTTGCCGAAACTGCGGGCACGATTTCGGCGACGGCATCAAACGGCCTGACGCGCCCCCGGCGCTGCTCTTTTCGCCGCCCCGATTGGCATGGTTTTCCGCCTGCGTTGCCGCAACAGTGCTCTTGATGCTCTGGAAGCCGGTGATGGGCTACGTGCTCGTGGCCGTCATCGTCGTGGCGACACTGGTTCGTCGGAGTATCGACGCGGGACGCTCGCAGTAGTCGACAAAAAAGGCAAACCCGCTTGGGCGATCGTGAATCGCTGATTGGCCCTTTATGCAGCCCAGGCGTTCGCTGCATCGAGCGCCTGTCCGTCGCCGCTGGCTCCGGTTAAACGATCTCGCCCTGCATCAGGATGCGAATTCGGGGCGGCGGCGGCCGAGCTGGGATTGGAGCCGCTGCACGATCGAGCTGTGCATCTGGCTGACGCGGCTTTCCGAAAGATCGAGCGTGGCGCCAATCTCTTTCATCGTCAGCTCTTCGTAGTAGTAGAGAATGATGATTAGCCGCTCGTTGCGATTGAGGCCCTTGGTGACTAGGCGCATCAGGTCGTTCTTCTGGATGCGCCGTGTGGGGTCTTCCCCCTTCTTGTCTTCGAGGATGTCGATCTCGCGGACGTCCTTGTAGCTATCGGTCTCGTACCATTTCTTGTTCAGGCTGATCAGATTGACCGCGTTGGCGTCGAGCATCATCTTTTCCAGCTCGGCGACGCTGATCTGCATCTGCTCGGCCAGCTCGATTTCGGTCGGCGAGCGGCCCAGCTTGGCTTCGAGAGTCTTGATCCCTTCGTTGAGCTTGCTGGCCTTGGAGCGCACTAACCGCGGCACCCAGTCCATCGTGCGCAGCTCATCGAGCATCGCCCCGCGGATTCGCGGCACGCAATACGTTTCGAACTTCACGCCGCGCGAGAGGTCGAAAGCGTCGATCGCGTCCATCAGGCCGAACACGCCGGCCGAGACGAGGTCGTCCAGCTCGACCCCTTCGGGCAACCGAGCCCAAATCCGTTCGCCGTTGTACTTCACCAGCGGCAGATATTGCTCGACGAGCCGATTGCGCAGGTCTTGATTCGACGGATCGGCTTTGAATAGCAGCCAAAGCTGTTGTACGTCCTCAGGTGCGAGCGTCGTCGCCATGCAATCCTCCGTGATTGTTCGCCGAGCGTGGTCTTCACGCTCCGCGTGAAGCATTCGCCGCATGCAACGCATGCAGCCCACACTGGCAGAGCCAGCGGCAAATTATTTTTTCATACTGATCGCGGCCGGAGCCGTTTTGCTTGCCGCGTTCGCGCCGGCGGCCATTTCGGACATCAGCCGCGAGCGAACCGAATCATCCACAATCCAACCGGCCAGTTGTCCGACCACGCCACCGATCACCGCAAAAACGATAAGGCACGCAATGGCTTGACCGATCGTCGCTTCAACGGAGACCGACCGCACAACGCACCGCACAAGGACCGTCAAAAAGGCGAGCGTCCCTAAGACGCCGGCGTAGGCGCGTCCCATGAATTGTCCTGCGATTTGGCGGAAGGGATGAATTCCGTTCCGCGTTTGCCGTCAAAACTGCCATAAACGGTGCATTTTAACGACACATTGCGTGCCGACGGTC